>JAHQWX010000194.1 GCA_029856375.1 Promethearchaeia archaeon
TTCTTAATCAAATGTTATTAGAAGCAGGAGTAAAACTATTACTTCATACGGTTGTCGTTCAAGTAAGATCAAATAACGGGCAGATCGATGGCGTAATTGTATGGAATAAAGCGGGACATAATCTCATTCGCGCGAAGCAATATATCGATTGTACGGGAGACGGTGACTTGGCCGCCTATGCAGGCGCACCATTCAAACATTTTAAAGCTAAAGATGTCGGGGCTTATCCTGCAGGATTTACATTTCGGTTGTGCAACATTGATTTAGCTAAAATGGAAGCGGATTTAGAAAAAAAAGGTATTATTAGTATGTTGGGACATGCCATTAAGCCCGGTGCTAAAAAACCCGATCTGGTGCGAATTGGATTTAATATTAGAAGACTTGGAATCAAGAAAGTGTATTATTTTTTCGCCTCCTCTCTTCGTCCAAATGAACTTACATATTGTAATTGCCTAAATGTCGGACCAAACGACGGTTTGGACGCAGAGGCATTAAGCGATGGAGAAATTTTCCTTCGAAAATTGATGTTAGAAGTTGTTAATCTTTTTCGTGAAAAAATTGACGGTTGTCAAAAATGTTATGCTGCAGGAGCATCTCCATATTTAGGTCAGCGACGTACTAGAGCAATTCATTGCGAGTATGATTTAACTAAAGAGGATTGTATTGATGGTCGAGAATTTGACGATCAAATAGGGTGTTTTTCATTTATTGATTTAGGAAATTTGAAAGTGAAAGACTCGGGCGCATTCGGAATTCCTTATAGAGCATTAATTCCCCTTAATATAGAAAATTTATTGGTTGCTGGAAGAACTATTTCTCCAGACAATATTGCTTTTGCCGCTACGCGCAATACAGTTTGCTGTTTGATATGCGGTCAAGCAGCAGGATTAGCGGCATCAATTGCATCATTGAATAACATTTCCCCTCGTGAAGTTGAATATGCGTTTTTAAAAAAGAAACTTTTAGAAAACGGAGCTCTAATAAAACCTAAACCAGATCCTCTTTAAAAATAAAAGCGATTACTTACGATTTCCTCAATTCTACTCCTTGACTGATTAAAGTTTGTTGCAATAATGAAATATCGAGAATTCTTGGTTTTTCATTGTTAAGTGCGCACAAAGCAGCTGCAGTACCCGCTGCTTGTCCGATGGCCATTGTTGGTGCCATGGATCGATGTGATTCGTAAGGCTGCTGTTCAGACGAGATACATCGTCCCGCAATTAATAAATTATCTACTTTTTTCGGCACCAAACATCTATATGGGATATCATAACCCTCATGTTCTAAAAAGCGACGATACCCGTAATAATGAATGATAGGGCACGAACTGATGGCGACAACATCGTCGAATCGTCGTCCTGAGATTGCATCGTCGGCGGTCAACTTATATTCTCCCTCAATAAAACGGGATTGACGAATTCCGATCATTGAAGGAGTTTCTGCTACATAAGCGCCTACTTCCCTTAATTGAGGATTAGATCTCAAGAGTAATTTAAAATTTGCATAAACTCTAAGTCGCGTTTTAATTTCTGCTTGTGAAATCTTCCAGGCATCGTTTTGTCCCAATGCATTTGCGGGACCCCATACAACTGAACTATCTCCGTAGCGACAATTTCCAAACAATGCATTTTTTATACCGGATATTTTATACATAAGCCCATCTTTTAAAGCAATATCTGTAGGTTTTGCTTGCCAGAACGGCACTTTCGCTCTTGCTGCAACATCGCCATCCCCTGAAGCATCAATGAAGACCTTGGAAAACAGCGCTCCCCTGCCAGATTTATTCTCGATAATGATACCTTTGAGATCATTTTCCTCCATAATGACATCAGAAAAATAAGTGTGAAAAAGTATCTCTGCATTAGATTTTTTCACCATTTTTAGCGTAATATACTTAAATTTTTCGGGATCTACGCAGTAAGAATAAGATAATTCACCTTTTTCGACATCGTACTCCTTTTGCTTATAGGGACTTTTACCTAAGCCATCCATTTTATATAATTCTAAAATGATTTCTTGTGGGATGCCCTTTACAGTCTGAATATTATCAGGTTCCACTTGATTACGAAATCCATTGATGTTATTCATCAAGGATGCAGTTGCTGTGCCTCCAAGAAATCCAAATCGTTCGATTAATAGCGTTTTCGCTTGATTTCGACTACTTGCAATAGCGGCTGTAAGACCTGAAACGCCTCCACCTACGATAATAACCTCGTAATCTCCAATAATATTTATTTCTTTAGCTGGTTCAGTATATTTCTTCATAAATATCCCATTTTTTGTATGTTAAACGCGAGAATAAAAATTATATAGATTCCTAATTTTTTATAAATTCTTATTAATTTAAAGGTTAAAATATATTCAATTAGAAAATAAAGGATGGAACTGTTATAAGGTTGATGTAAAAGTGTTAGGAAATTATAAAATTCCCGCAAAGACTTTTCCTATAGTGGCCGAAGCTGAAGTAATCGTGATAGGTGGAGGAACAGCAGGCTTAATTGCAGCAATCGCTGCTAAACGCTCTGGTGCTCGAACAATATTAGTCGAACGAGAAGGATTTTTGGGTGGAGCGTTAACTGGGACTTATTGTACACAACCTGGATTTTTTGGTGATTCAGACGAGAATCACATAATTAAAGGTATTGGTTGGGAATTAATGGAAAGATTGGAGCAAGAGAACGCCGCTATCATAAATCGAAAAAATTGGAAAGTCCAAATTTTCCCTGAAACCGTTAAAAAAGTGACACTTGAGATGGTGGTTGATGCTGGAGTAGATTTATATTTACATACTTACCTCAGCGATGTCTTAATCGAAAATGGTTTGATTAAAGGTATTGTTGTACAAAGTAAATCTGGAAGGCAAGTAATTACGGGAAAAACCTTTGTTGATGCAACGGGAGATGCAGATGTTGCATTCTTAGCGGGGGCTCCCGTCGAACAGTTGGACTCAGATAAATTGTGGCAAACTTCGGTTGATTTGAAGGTGTGCAATGTAGATCCTGCTAAAGTAATCGAATGGGCGAACGAAAACGACGACGAGATATTAACAGATAAAATACCAGAACCAAAAAAGGATTATTCTGGGATTTCGCCTATGTTTGAATTTATTATTATGAGTGATGAGACCGAATTAGTGGGAGGTGGATTAGGCATAAAACATAAGGGACCGATGCCGACAGTGAAACTACTCATTCATCCTAGCTTAAGCCGAGTACAGGGATCAGTGGAGATTGATGGTACTAAGGTAAAGGATTTAACTCACGCTAAAATCGAGTCTCGACGCCGAGCTTATAAACATTTGGAATATCTCAAGGAAATTGTCCCCGGATACGAGGATGCCATTGTGATTGGTGAGGCTTTCTTAGGCGTGCGAGAAACTAGGAGAATTGTAGGTGACTATAAGATATCTATCGACGATTTGTTAAACAACGCTCGATTTAACGATGTGGTAGCCCTTAACTGCCGAGCATTAGATCGCCACTTGAAAGGAGAAATTTTTGAAATAAAATTCTTAAAAGGAAATCACGATATACCGCTCAGAGCTTTAATCCCACAAAAGATTGAAAATCTTTTAGTAGCAGGGCGTTGCTTATCTTGTGATCACGAATCTCACGCGTCATTACGAGGTGCCGCGACATGTCTTGCAACTGGACACGCAGCAGGTACCACAGCAGCATTAGCGGCTAAAGGAAACGGAAAAGTACGCGATATTGACATTAAAACGCTTCAAAACTTACTCAAAGTACAAAAAGTAATATTAAACACTTCTAAATGAAATTGATTTAGAATTTTAGACTTTTTTAATTCTCGAGTAAAATATCGAATACCTTTGTTAGTGAAGTTTCATCACCTACATTACCCGGATAGACTACATAAGGTATCTTAGGAAATTTGCTTTCCTCGTCTGGGAGCCACACTGGTACTCCCGGAATTACTTGCCCAAGAACAAGTCCTTTTTTAATCTTTAAACCCTTGGTAGCGACATCGCTTGATGTTATACCGCCTTTAGCAATGATAAATCCGGGAATATTGCTAAATCCCTTTACTATCGAAACGAGATGATCTGAGATTTTTCTAGAGATCTTTAAATTTTCCTCAGTATCGTTACTGGGGCTCAATAATACTTCTCTACTCGTGTAAACTACCGAATGCAATCCTTTTTTGACATTATTATTTATATTATTGATAGTTTCCTCGATTAATACATTTATTTGAGCCTCTTCCTTAAATACATCTAATTTGTATTCTTCAATACTTCTATTATTCCTAAGGTGATTAAATTGCTGAGTGGTTCTATTTACAAAGGAACCAACAATGACTACACCACCGTTACGATTTGAAGTTTGACGCAAATCTTTTCCGGTTAAAAGTGGTTTATCTGAAATTTCGCCGTATACTTTCACGAAAGAGGCGGCAGTGCGGAATAAAAATGTCTTGGTTTTAAGTTTTGGGCTCTTTAATGCATCAACAAATGGTTTTAAATCGCTATATTCTGTTGCGTTTACAACGAATTTTTGAGTATTTGTAGAATTCAGAATCAAATTAACGATCTCATCGATATTTCCAGAGCGCACCATGTCTAGAGTAATGGATTTAACTTTCTCTGCAGAATAAGAACCTCTTGTTTTCGCTTCAATCCATTCTTTTAAATTGGAACTTTTATATCCAAAGATTGGGTCCTTCGCGTATTCACTCTCGTCTGCGCGTATTCTCGTACCCTTTTGCTCGATATAATGCACATTGCCTTCTGTGATTCTTCCTCCTTCCTTAAAAAAAGGGATAACAAATTCTGCATGAGCTTTTTTACCATATCTCTCAAGTTCCTCACGGATTATGTCT
>JAHQWX010000195.1 GCA_029856375.1 Promethearchaeia archaeon
GTGGAGATACAAATTTCACTTTTCCATCATATCCCATTATAATTATTGCATCGTAAGTGTTTTCGATTATGTTTCGATATTGTTCTTCTGATTTTCTCAACTCCGTTTCAGTTTGGAATTTCGAAATTAAGGATCCCGTTTCGCTTCCAATGCCCTTTAATATGTCTATTTCTTCGTTAGAGAATATATGACGAGTTTTTGAAGCAATATTCAGCGCACCAATAACCTTTCCTTTTGTGGTCAATGGAAAAGCAGCTAATGACTTTACATTACCCATTTTGGAAAGTTCGGGGGAAATTACTGAGAAATCTTCTGCAATAATGGGTTGTTTATCCTTAAGGACAATACTATACGGGGGCTCATCTACTCTTACTTTTTTCACGAATTCGAGGTAATCTAAAGGCAATCCTCTATGGCACGCTATTTCGGCGATATTGTTAGTCTCATCCACTAAATAGATTCCTCCTGCGTCAAAATTCACTAATTCGAGAGCAAAACCTAAAATTTCTTCGAGTAAAGTAGATAAATCTTCTGCTGTATTTCCCGCTACCATGATTGTGTTCAAAATACCAAGTTTTTTTGCTTGTTCCTTTAATTTTATTTCTGATTTCTTTCTCTCTGAGATGTCTTGAATGATAACCTGAATTATATCCTCATTGCCGACTCTAACTAGCGAACCTTGATAAGAAACCCAAATTCTTGTATCTTCACGGTTGAAAAGTTGAATTTCACGCGGTTCAATAACACATTCTTTAAGCAATTTTTTTAGATCTTCGAAAATTAATGGTAAGTAATCCTCTGGAAAAAACGACGATTTCGCAAAATTTTCTCCGATCAATTCGTCCCGTTTAAATCCAGATAATATTTCAGAGTTCAAATTACAATCAATAATATCTCCATTTATATTCATCAATAAGATGGCATTTGGAGAATTTTCGTATAAATGTCGAAATTTTGTTTCGGATTCTTCTAGTTTTTCTTTCGCTCGTATTCGGTCAGTAATATCAATAGAGGAGCCAATTATGCCTTGAACCTTCCCACTCTCATCGAAATAAGGTATTTTGGATGTCATTAGGGCAACAGGTCCGTCTCTGGATTCGTATTTTTCTATAATGTTCAATTTCGGTTTTCCGGTTCTGATAACTTCTAAATCGTCATCCCAATAAGCTTGGGCCATTTCTTGAGGCACGAGGTCAAATAAATTTTTACCTTCCATTTCTTTTTTGGTTACTTTTTTGAAACCAGGACCAAGATTTTCCATTTGAGCATCGACTACGTGTTGATTTACTCGAAGGAAATTGTTTTTTGTGTCTTTTAAAAATATTAAACTTGGAACGCCATCCATAATTACCTCTATTTCTCTATTAACCTTTTTCAGTTCCTTTAAGGATTCTTCTATTTTTTGTTCCGCTAACTTTCGTTGGGTAATATCTCTAGAAATGATTAGTGCTTTAGTTTTTCCGTTTGGATCGACGAAAAGTTTGCTTTTATTTTCTAACCAAAGATAATGACCGTCTTTATGTCGAATTCTCATTTCATTCGAGCCTTCGCCGTTTCTGAAACCATCTCTTAGATATTGAGCGGCTTTTTCGATATCGTCAGGATGTAAAGGCTCTAATGGCGTTTTACCAATGATATCCTCTTTAGTATATCCCAGTAAATTGAAGTACGCTTGTTCATTGATGTATTCGTGTACAAATTTATCATTTATAATCGTAATTAAATCGTTCGCGTTTTCGGATATAAGCCGATATTTTTCTTCAGATTCCTTTAATTCCCTTGTCCGATCCTCAACTATTTGCTCTAACTCTATATTCATTTTTTGGAGCTTTTTTTCCGATTCCCTTAATTTTTGTTCCATTTTTATGCGTTCGGTAATATCGTAGACAATTCCACGCATTCCTACAATATTGCCATCTTCATAAATCAAGTTAGAATTAACATGAGCGTAAAAAGTCGTTCCGTCTTTTTTTTTCATTAAATAATCCGCAGGTGGATCATATTCTCCCTTTAAAAGCTTTTTTGCGCTTTCCATGGCTTTATTTAAATGTTCGGGTGCTATGACATCAGATACTTTTAATCCCTTTTCGAAATCTTCCTGAGTGTAGCCAAATAATTTTAATCCCGCCTGGTTTACAAAATTAATGTTTAGTTTCGAGTCGAACTCAAACACTCCCTCTGGAATGTAATTAACTAATTCTTTAAATTTTTTTTCGGATTCAATTACTTTTTGCTGCATAACGATGCGCTCTGTAATATCTTTAGCAATACCTACTACATATTCGACCTTGCCTTCTAACTGAATAGGTATTCCATATGTTTCAACATAGACAGTCTCTCCACTTCTTGTTTTGAGTTTATATTCAATAATCTCCGATTGAGCACCTGTTTCCGCAAATTCTTTAGTAAGTTTTAGCGCCTTATGTAGATCTTCTTCCTCCAATAAATCTGCAAAGTTCACTTTTGAAAGATCTTCCCGAGAATATCCTAATAAATTTAGGGCTCTCTCGTTTGCGTCAACGATAGTTCCCTTCAAATCCTGAACATATATTAATTCAGTGGTATATTCAAAAAGATTGCGAAATCTATTTCTGATTTTTTCTAAACTTATAACCATCTATACACACCCTGTTAAAAGAGTCAAAAACCAATATCATATTTTTCAATTTCTATATTAATATTTCGGTTATTTGTCAACGAGAAAAATAACAAGTATTATACCCTTAAAATAACTTGTATTCGACTTGTCAAATAATGAGAAAGAATTTTTATATTTTTGTTAGAAAATGAAAAAAATTTGAAAATTTAAATATTCTCCAATTAAACATTCTCAATTTTAGGGTTATCTAAAAGCATAGTATTATATTACATAGAATAAAAGAATAAAATTAGTGCCGAGGAGACTAAAATATGAGTATAATAAACGAGCCGGAAGATTTACTGGGCATGGCCTTAAGTAATGTATTAACCCCCTCGCTCAGTGATGAGAAATTTTTAAAGAAAACGAAAGATTGGAAAAGGACGATCGTTTTAGAAGTAATTGGACTTTATCCTATTACTTTAACTTTTAATAATTCAGAAATTACGATCGTATACGAAGAGAAGCCTAAATACCATTTAAAAATATCTATAACCCTTGAGGCACTTCTCGACATAGCAGAAGGTAGATTAGGCTTAATATCTGCATTTCTAAGGCGAAAAGTTAAGTTAAAGAAGATTTATAGGATTTTCACCATTTTCAAGTTTAGAAGTATTTTATTTTCAGCAATAAAAAAGGCTTAAAAACCATTAGTAGAGGGTATGTATGACAACAATTAAAGAGAGTAAATTTTTTGAAAAGATCAATAGAGAGAAAGTTTTAAACGAGTTAATTAAAATATTTGGGAAAAATAATGTATCAAACAAACCACACGATTTATTTCCCTATTCTTACGATATGACCGAATCTACTCCACATATGCCAGACTTTGTGGTAATCCCCGAAAATGTGGATCAAATTGTCTTAATAGTGAAATTTTGCAGCGAATATCACATCCCAATTGTGCCTTACGTGTCAGGGAATAATGTTGGTGGTCTAACGATTCCTGAAGAAGGTGGTATCATGTTGGATGTGGGGAAAAAAATGAATAAAGTTGTCCATGTGCACGAATCCATGATGTATGCGATACTAGAACCTGGTGTCACCTTCGGACAATTAAGCAAATATCTTGAAAAACATCATCCGCAATTAAAATACGCTTACGCATTCGCTCCACCATACGCAAGCGTTGTTGCAAATGTGCTTTTATCTGGTTTAACTAATCTCAGTTGCACATACGGTGGAATGGCCGATTGGATCAATGGATTGGAAGTTGTATTGAGCAATGGAGAAGTAGTCCGAACAGGTTCGTGTTTTCTTTCAAAAGAATTTAAAGAAGACAATTGGTTTGTAAGATACCCCATTCCTGACCTCTCCGGGTTATTTATATGTTGGCAAGGAATGACGGGTATTGTAACAAAATGCGCAGTTCAACTCTGGCCTAAGAAAGAATATAACGGGCGCTTTTTGGGTGTAATTTACGGGCACGATACCTTGGGTGAAGTATTAAGAGAATTAGGCAGAACCGAGTGTTGTGAAGACGTTTCTGCAATAAACTCTGAGCTTTTAAAATATACTTGGGGAAAAATAAGACCAGAGAAATTCGAAAAAGAACCAGATTATGCTGCTTTGATTTCCATATCCGGTCAAACAAAAGAATTATATCAAGCAAAGTTGAAGCATGTGAAAGCTGTATATAGCAAAATACAAGAAAAATTTAATCAAGAAGCGCTATTCATAGATTTTGACAGCTTTTCGAAACTTGCGGGAGACGAAATCTTAATGTATGTAGATCTCCCCTCAGTGTTAACACCACTATTCGAATGGGACGGTCTGACTTGGGTTGGGAGCTACGCAAATCCCGATAATTTAGGCCCACTTTTAAAAAAATGCTACGATTTATTTCAAAAATACGAGATGGAACCCATTCTCTTCACTAAAAGCATGAAAGCGAGCCATTACTGCATATTTAGACCAATAACTCGCTATAAAAAAGAAACTGAGGAAGAAAAAGTAGCGGAGTTGCAGCACGAATTGTTGGAGGTTATGCTGGATTACGATTGCGTCCCTTATAAAACTCCGCTATGGATGACAGATATAATTAAAAAAAGATGCGATCAAAATTGGGTAGAGTTATTAAAAAAAATCAAGCATACTATGGATCCAAATAGAATTTTCAATCCTGGTAGATGGGGATTATAAGCGTTATTTTATTCTTCTTTTTTTACGAGAGAAATCGCTT
>JAHQWX010000196.1 GCA_029856375.1 Promethearchaeia archaeon
TATTAAGGTAGCATCGACAACTAAAGGCGAGTTCGGCTTGCCCGGCGCTCAATACGATAAATTTAAAGGAGATTTTCTCGCTAAAGTTAGAACACGCGAATTGTGTAATGCGCTCAGCATTCATGGAATCCCCCCAGAAAACATCGAGTGGCTTGGATTTATCGACGGTCTCGTTTATTTTACTAAAGATTTAATCGAAAAGTTCAGGATTTACCTCGAGAAAGAAAAACCAGATGTAATTTTTGCTCCCGAACCAATATATACTTGGTATTACCACATGGACCACATTAACACGGGACGAGCTGTATTTTACATTATTCACAAAAAGCTCGTGGATTTTACCCCAAATATCTATTTTTATAATACGATAAGTCCAAACTTCCTTTTTCCGTTTAATCAAGACGAATACGATTTAGCGGAGAGATTACTCGCGTGCCATAAAACCCAATACTGGCTAATAAACAACATGAAGCTTATGTATGTCCCTATTATTCGATACTACGGTATGAAACTACGCGGATGGAAGTACGCCGAATCGTACCGACGCGTTTTTCTTAAGGAAGAAAATAAGAAGAAAAACAAACCGTCGTTTTTAGTTCGAGTTTTCTCTCACTATTTTAATAGCCTTCCTTTTTTCCAAGCAAAATATCCCCAAGATGTGTTAAAGGAGCTCAAAGAAAAAAAACAAAATCTATAAATGGACGCTCAAAAAATAGTAAAGTATGAACGATATTTTTGCTTGGACAGTAATTATCATTTTATTGGTACTTGTGGTATATTTCGCCATAAAATTTTTGAAAACAAAACTGTTCTATTTTTCAAAAATGGATTCAAGTCAGGTGTTTACCAAGGATGTTAAAATACCAATAGGGGATATAGAATTAAGCGGAAAGCTCATTTTTCCTAAATTTGTGTTGGATGAAAACAACCGTCCCAAGGAAAAATTACCATTGATATTTTTCAATCACGGTTGGTCGGCGGGTATAGATATTTCAATGACATGGGCACCTGCATATGCAATCGCCATCGGAGGGCCATACGCGGTGTTGCTGTACGATTGCAGGGGCCACGGTAATAGTCCGGGAAAAAGAATTTTTAGCGAACAAATTTTTGACGACATACCAGAAGTATTTGATTTTGGAGAAAAACTGGAAGATATCGATCCAAATCGCCTGGGATTTATCGGTTTTTCTTTCGGTGGCGAAGTGGCTCTAAGTCGCGCGTATCCAGATAAAAGAATAAAAGCGGTCGTCGCTTGTTGCACTCCTCATAACGCGAAGATAAACTTTTCAAGAAAACCTGCAACTTTTAAAGATAGAATGATGCTATCTATGTTGAAAGCGAGAGGCGTTAATCACAAAAACATAACGGACGAGATGAATAAGAGCATCTCTCCAGAGTTTGTAATAGATGGAAGTAAAAGCGATTTAAACAGCAGGGTAATGTTGGTTCACGCAAAAAACGATAAGACGATCAGTTTCATTGAATGCGAAAAGAATCGAAAAGCTCTGAATTCACCGGAGGAGAATGTTCTATTCTTTGAAAATGGAGGACATGCAATGTTCCATCAAGAATTATCGATTGTTGCAAGTGCATTGAGATTCTTTAAAGAGAAACTATGATTTTTTTTTGTTTTTTCTTATACTTTATCAAAAATAAGTTTATTAGTGTTTTTGAACATTTTTAAACATAAAATTCAGTTATAATGGTGACAATAATGTCAGAACAATTAAGAACAACGGTTCGTTTAAAACTGGAAAAAGACATGATATTTAAATGCGATATGGGAAATATGAAAGTTAAAGAATGCTACATTGACGATACCAACGAAGAGGAATTCGATACATGGGGTCCAAATCCGTCCAAATTATTAGCTTCAGCTGTTCTTGGCTGCATGAGCGCAAGTTTGGTGTTTTGCGTAGGAAAAAAAGGATTAAAATTTGATGATTTTGAATCTGAAGCTGAATATGTGGCAGAAAGGAACGATAAAGGCTTTTGGCGAGTTAAAGAAATTAATGTTAAATTAAAGCCAACAACGAACGACGAGTCCGTCATTAAAAGGTTAAAACACTGTGAAAAATTCTTCGAAGATTACTGCGTTATTACTCAATCTGTAAGACAAGGTATAACTGTCAACGCTCAGCTTGATTATTAGCATATTTTTAAATAATTTCTTTTTCTATATCACAGATTTTTAACTTTATACTAAGTTTTTTTAGGACGAATAATCATAATTATACCATTATGACAGTAATTATTCCAAAGGAAGAGTATTTGAAAATCGTAGCTTCTGCAGTTAGGTTTGCTAACGCGAGAATTCCAGAAGACGATTGGTTAGAAGTAAGTGGAGTAATCATTGGTAGAAACGAGGGAGAAGATGTTATTGTATCTGCTGTATATCCAATAATGCATCAAGAACTTGACAAAGACGCAGTTATAGATCAATACAAATGGAAAGACGAGGACTATGAAGCGCTATACATAATCGACGACGACGCTTTTTCGAGAGGGGATTTTACTGTGGGATGGTATCATAGTCATCCGGGATTCAAGGTAATGATGTCACACATAGATATCAGAACTACCTTAAGTTATCAGATAAACAATCCAATGGCAATTTCTTTAGTATTTAATCCTTTGAGACTAGTTAAACAGATCGAATTACCCGATAAGAAAGGAAATCCGGATATTCCATTACATAATGACCCTGGATTTAAAATTTTTAGATTAACTGACGTTAATAAAGGAATTCAGGCTAGTTATCACCCCGTGGATTTTAGAGTTGAGGGATTTGATAGTCCAGAACAATTAGTTCAATTAACTCAAGGATTTATTGTTGATATAACGAATCTCCTTCCAAAAGACGGAGTTGTAGAATCATATCAAAGCCTTGTAAATAAATCTGTTGAAGAATTGAACGCACAATTAATTGGAACAGAAGAGTATCTTAAAACTTTAGCGATGAAGGGCGAGACTTCTAGAATTCCTGAGGTTTTACAGAATCAATCTAGAGATATCAAGATTTCTGCTGAGAGAATTAATAAAAAAATAGAGAAAATGAAAAGGTTTTTAGACTACTTAGAATACAAGGAAAGAGCAACGATTGTACCTGCGGCTCTCGAGATACTTAAAATTTGGGAGGAAAAAGTTGCGAATTTAGATTCTGCATTACAAACAATCTCTCAAAAATTCTAAAAGAGAGTTTTTTCCTATCTTTTTCTATTTCTACAATGTCAAGGATTAAATGTATCATTAAATTAATAAAGAATTATAATTTTTGAGTAATCAAAAGGCTGGCTATAAATCGATGAAGAAAATTAATTTTCCTTTTACTGCAGTAATCGGACAAGACAAAATGAAAATAGCGTTAATTCTTAACGTCATTGATCCTCAAATAGGAGGCGTTCTTCTATCAGGTCACAGAGGAACCGGAAAATCGACAGCGGTTCGATCGCTCATCGATGTAATGCCAGAAATTAAAGTCGTGAAAGACTGCCCGTTCGCCTGCAACCCCAACTCAGATATCGAAGATATGTGCGAAATCTGTCAGATTAAAGTTAAGGAAAAAAATTTTGAAGTCGAAACTAGGCAAATGAGATTGGTGAATTTGCCTTTAGGGGTTACCGAAGATATGGTTTGCGGTAGTTTGGATATTGAACGAGTGCTAGCAGAAGGTATTAGAAGCTTACATCCAGGATTGTTAGCAAAGGCAAATAGGGGCGTATTATATATTGATGAAGTAAATCTCTTACAAGATCACATCGTTGATACTCTTTTGGATTCTGCCGCTTCGGGAGTCAATATTATCGAGCGCGAAGGTATCTCTGTTTCGCATCCTTCGAGATTTATTCTAGTTGGTTCGATGAATCCCGATGAGGGCGATTTACGGCCTCAAATTGCGGACCGTTTTGGTTTAGAAGTAAAAATTGTAGCTCCATTTGATCCAAAAATACGAGCTGATATCACTAAGAAAGTGATAGAATTTGACGATAATCCCAAAGAATTTAACGCCCAATTTGAATCGAAACAAGAAGAACTAAAGCAAAGAATAATCCAAGCAAGAAAAATTCTGAAAGATGTAAAAATACCCGATTTAATATTCCAATTTGTCTCTAATGTCGTGAGTGAGCTAGGTATTTTTTCTCAAAGAGCAGATATTTCATTTATCCGCTGTGCTCGTGCAAACGCTGCCTTTAATAATAGGACCAATGTATTAAACGAAGACTTAGAAATTGCTCTGGACCTCGTATTCGAACATAGAATGGAATTTGTCGATGCGACCATAACTGCAAAGGAAGTAAAAGGTAAAATTATAGATGCTTATGGAAAAATCAAAGAGGCTTACGAGAATTTAGATGTATTCAAACCAAATAAAGAAACTGAAGGACCGTTAAAGTCCTCAGACGAAGCTCAAGAAGAATTTAAAAGACAGTCGGTCGATAAAAATAAGATAAATATTCCTGAAACTAAAGAGCAGAAGCTTCCTCCACCGCTAGACCCAGAAAGAAAGAATCAATTCGATCCTGCGGGCGGGTGGAAAGTGAAAAGGATTCCTGAAGACGAACTTCTTAATACAGAACAACTTAAGCCAAATGGGCTTCAATCGTTTGTTTATAAATTGGAAGAAAAGGTCTTATCGATTTTAGATAATATCAGGAATAATCAGAAATTTTCAAACTTTGGAGGGAGGGGTACTGGTCATAGAACGAAATTTACTTCCAGTAAAAAAGGCCACTATATATCTTACAAAAGACCTTTGGAATACCCAAGAAATATTGCATTAGATGCATCTATTAGGAG
>JAHQWX010000197.1 GCA_029856375.1 Promethearchaeia archaeon
TCACTTACAGCTTTTTCATATAATTGTTTGAATACTAGAGTTGAAACTTCGTGAGTATTAGCGTAAAATTCAGAAATTGAATTTTCAAGCGCTGGCATGCCTAAGAACTCTGTAATTGTCTGTCTCACTCCTTCTTCTCGTGAGAAACTGAACCAAAATACGTACCATGTGAATTTTTGCCAATCCATCTCAAATTGTAATTGATATCCTACATCAGGAGCAACATCCATTATTTCGGCGTAAAATGTCTTCTGTAATTTGCTACAATAGCCATCCCATTCACCATGCCAGCCATCCCAGACTGATACCCAACTTTCGCTAAAGAGTCGAAATCTTGCCCGCATATATACGACAGTATCTCCATTTTCAACGACATGAAAAGAAAAGCCTATTTCATCGCCAACTTCTAGACCACCATGTCTCCTCAAGTTTAGTTTGGTATCTGTAGGTAATATAATTTTACAATTTTCTTCTATCACATCAATACTAGGATTGTTTATCTTCGAAGAAAGCCATGCACCTAAAATGAGTAACCCCCCGGCAATTATACCAAAAGCAGCGCCTATACCTGATGCAAACAAACTAATAATGATCCCTACTGCTGCTAAAACAGTCGTACCAATCATATCAAATAACGCACCCTTCAGATCATAAATATCTCCCGCGCTGTAATCCATTGCGAATTTAACCCAATCGAATATTACAATAAAGATTGAAAGAACGATACCAATGACTCCTAAAACCTTGCCGGCTGCTTTCAAAGAAGCAACAGTTGCTTCTTTAACGGAGCTCATTGATAATAATATTATTCCTTTAATTAAAATTATACTTCCTAAAGCAAGAGTAGCGACGGCACTACACATTTCCATTGCAAATTCTGCTTCTGAAGCATTTTCACTTTTTTTATATTCCCCAATTAAACGAAAAATTTCAACAAGAGTAAAAACCATCATCACAATCCCAAGGATTGCACATGTAGCCCCCGAAACTGCCGTTAATTTTCCTATTCTACCTTGGGATTTAAGTGTACTTTTCATTTTGTTATTGTCTTGTTTATGTTGATTAATTTTATCTACTTTTGGTCCTTTCTCTGCTAGCTGATCAACTATTGCTTCTGATGTTGTTGCTGCTAATTCTGCAAGTCCTGCAAAAAAAGCTGGACTTACAACTTCAAATAAGACTGTTAGATCGAAAGATTCTAATAATTCGTCAAAATTACCCATCAAATTCTTTCCAAATGAAAAGAACGAAGCATAATTACTTAAATCTAAATATGTATGCTGTTGCGTAAAAACATCAATATCATTTAACATATTCTCTATTAATTGAATATCAACATTAAGATTTGGATCACTGAGAATTAGTTCTTTAAGTAAATGTAAACTATCATTAAGAGATTCGATTTGTTCATAGTATTTATTTGTAAAATTAAGTAACGCTTCAGCGGGCATATAAGGCTGGTATGTAAAAAAGAGATCAGATAAAACTACACTATTTTGCCTGTTGTCAATAAATTCTTTATAAATATCAACTCCCACTTGAAAATTTAGTAATGGGATGCCTTGATTTTGATCGTTCTGTTCAATATATGTTTGTTCTATAATTATTATATTCTCGCTTAATTGTGAGTTAAATATTGAAGATATTTCTTCTAAAGGAATGTTTGCTCCTTGAGCTTGTTTAATTTTTAATACTTTTGAATTTGCGTAGATCATAGAGATCGGTATCCCCATTATACTAGCTCTTTTCTGGACATTGACACTACTATCAATGGAAAGATTCGCGTAGTAGGTTTGATAGAGGATTTTATTTTCTCCTTGGATCTCCAAATCACCAAAAGTATAATTTTGATCCGTATAAACATTACCGATGGTATAATAGCTGAAAAAAGCTTCAAAATCTCCACTGTGAACTCTTTCGAAAGGCGGATTAACTTCTTCCTGTATAGCAATTTTATTGAGAATATCATAGTTTTGATATAATCCAGCTAAATACAATACTTCAGTTTGGTTAATTTCTTCTTCACTGTTTGCTTTATCTTGTAATAAACGTTCAGGTAAACTTAAATAATCAATTTTTCCATTTCCAATTATATCATCATCTACATTATAATCTTCTGGAGTGCCCAAAGAAGGATTTTGAGTAAGAGTCCAAAGTATTTGGTTTTCAATGAAATTATCTGGAGATCCTAACAAATATTCTACATTTGAAAACTCTCTTAATGTCATAGATTGAATAATTATATCTTCTTCAAACTCATAGAAATGTAATAGAGTTGTAGTATTTGTATAGTGGTCGTACTTAGTCACTAACCAAATGAAATCAAATCTTAAATCTAAGAATCCGTCACTTTTCGAACCATGCTCTTTAGGAATGGTAATATCGTATTCAAAATTCGTTTCTGCTGATTTTGGGAAAACAAAGTAATATTCATTGTCAGGATCATCTGGAATCGGTAATGGGTCTCCTATCTGAGTTTCATCATAATTTACATCCGATTTGAATTTTAATGAAACATTCTTACCCCACAATTCAATTAATTTTGCTCTGTCCATATCTTGTTTAGTATCTTGATCAGTATTGAATTTATTCCCAAATAATCGAAGCACGGGAGTTATAGAGACATTAAAGACATTATTCCAATATCTCGGGATGCCATAAGTGGAATAATCGTTAATTGGCTTTTTTATAAACAAATTAATAATAGTATTATTTTCTATACTTGTCGGAACTATGATTTGATTAATTTCTAAATGATCTAATTCCGATTTAGCTAATGGAGAACTATCAAAATTATCCGGAAGCCCATCTTCATCAGTATCAATTTTAGATGAATTTAAACCACTAGTAATTTCAGCAAAATCTTTAAAGCCATCACCATCAGAATCCAACATCTCCGGTAACAATAAGACATTAATTTCTTCATAATTGACTAAGAAATCTATATCAGCGGTAAAATTGGAGATGTAAAGATAACTTATAGAATGCCATCCTGTCTCTAAATCTCCGTATATTTCATACTCTGGTGGTGAATCTAAATCTGATTTAAATACATCATCTTGGAAAAATGTATAATTCCCATCAATAGCTATTTCTTTAAATTCTCCACTATTAAATCTAATTGCTAAAGTGGCACTAGAATAGCGTTCAGGGATATAAAAAGTAAAAAATCCTTCAGTAAAATTTGTCTCAGTATTTCTAGTACAAATTTGATTGTCCGAAGACTTCTCATAAAATCCCCAAATATCAGCTGATGTGGGGTCTAAATCAAAATCATAGAGCCCCTCTTGTTGAACTTCATCTACATCATCTAAAAGATCTTCATCCCAATCTGAATTAACAAGGATTTTATATTCTATGAAGCCATCTCCTCGTAAAATTAGTGTATATTCACCAGGTTGAAGATTTACATCAAATCGAATGTATGTTCCACGTTCAATAAATAAGCAGTAAAATAAGGGATCAACTTCTGGATACTCGTCAGTGTCTTGAATCCTTTTAAGTAGAGTAGAGCCATCTGTTTCATTTTGTAATTCTACATATAGCCAGTTGTAAGAAAAGTCAATTCGAGTCAAAATCGAAACTGGTCCACCCCCGTAAAAATTAATTTCAGTATCTTGATCCATGCTCACTTCTATCTTGTCTTCTGCCAAAAAAAGCGGTTCAACAGTTAGAGAATTGAAATATTGTAGATCGTTCTGTTCTATTCTAATTATGTAAGATTGTATTTCCTGTGGGAATTCTATAGGTATCATATTCAGGCCATAACTTACTTCATAAATCTCTTGATCAATCCCATCATCTAAAATAAACGATGTAAATGCAATTCCGACGATATCTACTATTATGTAACAAGCTCCTTTGGCGCTAAAATCGTATTCTGTTTCTGTAACAGGGCTTAAATATAAGTATTTTTCAACCAACTCTTTTTTTTCCTTGGGTTTTATATCTAAACCAGAATTTGATAGAAAAGGCGTGATACTTGAAAATAATAATATGAAAATTATTGTTAAGGCAGTTATTTTTAAATTTAGCTTATTCTTTCTCACTCAACAAACCCCATCAATATTCCTAATAAGTTAAATGAAAGTTGAAAACGCAATATACCCACTAAAAAAACATTGAACATTATAATATTGTGTTATATCTTATATTAAGTTACTTTTTGAAACTAATATCTTTAAAGAGTTTAAGAGTCTAACTCAATAATTAGATAACGCTCATTAAGAAAGTAAATGAAATAAATAGTTTAGAAATCGTAATCGTAGTATTGAATTTAGCGACATTATTTGTTCTTCAAGATTAAATAAAGAATAAGTTAATATTATCCATAAAAAATAATTAAAACAATATTTAACATTATTAAAATACTAAGTAATACTGAAGATTAGCTATAAATTGTTAAATATCCAAAGTATATTAGAAAAATTCCAATTAATTGAGAAAAGAGATGACCGAAATGAGTGGTGAAAATGCGCCTCCAAAAACTGGAGGAGATTTATTAATTGAATGCTTGTTGCAAGAAAATGTTAAATATTTATTCGGAATCCCTGGTGGTCAATTATTACCAATGTACGATGCTGTCTATCGTTGGGGTAAAGAAAAAGGAATTCAGACAATTATGGTCAGACACGAGCAAGCCGCTGCCCACGCAGCAGATGCTTACGCACGAGTCACTGGCGATATTGGTGTGTGTTTTGGTACCGTAGGTCCAGGAGTTACTGATATGGTGCCCGGAATTGGAGCTGCGTGGTCAGATAACATACCAGTACTAGTCATTGG
>JAHQWX010000198.1 GCA_029856375.1 Promethearchaeia archaeon
CAAGCTCTAAATTTCATTAATATCAAAGTTGATGAACCAAGTGATAAAAAAATTGAAATTGAAAATATAAAAAACGCAATAAATCAGACTTATTCAGTTGAGATAAATACTGTTATCCAAGAGGCAATTCGACTAACTTCTCAAAAAGAATTTCAGCAAGCTCGTGCTAGCTTTCAGAAAGCTTTAAAAATTTGCGATAAAATAGATGAGGAAGACCTTAAAAAGAGAGCAACTTATTTAACGAAAAAGCTAATTGAGGAGATCCAATCCCAAAGAATTTTGCACGCTGCGGAAAATAATACTTTAATAGTTAGTCCCAAAACATTCAAATCGCTGGATTTTTTAACTAAAATTGTAGAGTTATATGTGAATAACGATATTGCGAAAAAAAAATCAATCAAAATTGATTCGAATATTAATGACATAGAAATCACTACTGATCGTACTATCCTCAGGCGGATTATTAGCAATATGGTAAAAAACGCGATAGAAGCAACCCCAGAGGGTGGTAAAATAACTATTGGTTGCGAATTAGTCAACAGAAAAGTCCAATTTTGGGTTCACAATCCAGGATTTATCCCTCAAGATATACAAATGCAAATCTTTCAGCGATCATTTTCCACTAAAAGTCCGCATAGAGGATTAGGAACCTATAGTATGAAGTTATTAAGTACTTTCTTAGGTGGTAGCGTTAATTTTTCCACATCAGAAGAAGATGGTACGACTTTTAGGGCAATTTATCCACTTAATTGAAGCTTTTAATTCTTGAGAATCATTTTCCAGAAGTACTTCTAATATTATTATTTCCATTTCTCGAAATTTTTATTCATCTCTTGCAGAAATGGAAGGAACTCTTTAGGTTGCCCAAATACGGGGATTTTCAGTTCTCTTAGTTTTTTTACTGTGTTATATCTCGTTTCTAGAAAGTCAGTACGCTGTATTACTACAAATATCGGTTTATTAAATTTTTGACCGAGACTTAACGCTTTAAACAAATTTCCTTCCCAGTCGTCGTATTTTCGCAATCGATAATGAGGATCGAAATACCATCCAGGGATGTCAAAAATCATTGCGTCCATAATTTCGTCTGATAGCGCAAGATCAAATATGTTATACAAATTTTCCATGTCATAGAATTGAACAGAGACATCTAATGGATTTTTTGGACTTGTACCCCTTCTATAAAATAGTTTTGCGATTTGATTCTGAATCTCGTGACTAAATTGTGGGACTCGCATGCTGTATTTTTCTAAAAGGTCTGTGATCATTACACCGTACCCGCCCGACACAGAACATACGATAAAATTATTAAGCTTTACGGGACCGTAGGAATCTAAAATAAGGGCGCCGTATATCAGTTCTGCTAAAGTTTCTACATGGATAACGCCAAATTGTTTAAATATTGCGTTCCAAATCTCGTTTTTCCCGGTAAGCGCCGCGGTGTGCGTTTTTGCAGCTACTTTACCAGCAGTTGAAACGCCTCCCTTTAAAATTATTATCGGTTTTTTGTTTTGTTCTAACACCTTCCTGAGTGTTTTACCACGCTCTTCCCTTATTCCTTCCACATACGCTATGATATAATCCGTCTCGTCGTCTTGAGAGAAATACGCTAATAAATCCACAAAATCGAGATCGGCACCATTTCCATAAGAAAAAACTTTTGAAAAAGTTAAACCCATCTCCTTAGCCATAAAAACAGAAATGTTAACTAAACCCCCCGATTGGCAAATCAAGCCAACTCGACCCGGATTAGCGGGAAAGCCTGGGCGCCACGCAATTCCTTTCTTGGGATAATATAATCCCATTCCGTTTGGACCAAGAATTCGTACTTTACTTTTAGCACGTTTAATCAATTCATTTTCAAGGCGGAGACCTTCTTCGGTTCCCGAATCTGAGAATTCTGCGGTGAAAACACTAACAAGTTTTACTCCCTTTTCTGCGCACTCGTCAACAACATCTAAGACTTTCTCTCGTGGCACGGTTATAAAAGCGTAATCCACTCGATCAGGAACATCTTTAATCGAAGAATAAATTAAACCCTTTGTGCCATCGTCATACCCGGGAATTTCTTTTAATGTAGGATTAATTGCATAAATTTTGCCTTTAAAATTTTCTAAATGAGCGTTTAAAAAGAAGAAATTTCTGCTTTTTGAGACTCCAACGATTGCCATATTCTCGATCTCTGATAAAAACGAGAGATCCTTTACATTGAGTAAATTTTCGCCGTTCATTAAAGTTGATGTAAATCAATTAATTTTTTTTATAAATAATTAACTAAAGGAATTTAAGATTTGATAAAAATTATATATTAATTTAGCGTTATAAAATAAAATCACTGAAAATTCAATAACGAGATTATTATGTTAACTCCAGAAAAAATACAAAATGTTCTCAAAAAGGACTGTATCAACCTTCGTTTTCACGCTCGCGGTGGTCAAGGCGGAGTTACGGCGTCAAATCTTTGCGTAGAAGCCTTTCTTGGATACGGAATCTGTCAGCCAAGGTTTGGAGCAGAGCGAATGGGATCCCCAACCGAAAGTTATGTGAGACTGAGCCTCGACAAGGACTTAATAAGAACTAATGAGCAAGTATATAATCCGCAATTCGTTGCAATTTTAGACGAAACGGTAATGTGGGAAGTCTGCGTAACTGAAGGTCTTCCAAAAGGTGGATGGCTTATCATAAACACCGATATGGGTCAAGAAGAGATTCAAGAGTTAATAAATCGAAAAGACTTAAACATCGCGACGCTTCCTGCTACAAGAATAGCAATGGATGTATTAGGAAGAAACATTACCAACACGATCATTCTTGGAGCCTTAATTCGAATATCTCACTTGTTTACGCTCGAGCAACTTAACGAAGCGATTAGAAAAAGGTTTAAGGGTACAATTGTTGATAAAAACATCGAAGCTATAAAAGAAGGATACGAAGCAACTTGCGTTTACGATGTTGGCGTTGATGTTGATTTCGACGCAGAGGCAAAACTCCCTTGGACTCAAGTGGATCCCTTTTTACCAGGGTATAAAGATTTGGATAAAGCGGGAGTCTGGTATACTGATGTGAATGTCATAAGATACGGTAGCCACCAAGTAAAAACGGGTTCTTGGGGGGAATATGATATTATTTGGGACAAGGAGAAGTGTACCGATTGCGCTCAATGCTGGTACATTTGTCCCGATTTTGCTATTAAGAGAGAAAAAGGCGATGATGGACTGTGGCACATGGTAGGAGTAGACCAATTCCATTGCAAATCGTGTTTAAATTGCGTTAACATTTGCCCAGTAGACGCCTTGTCAAAGAATATGAAACAAAAACCGGGGTCGTGCGCCCTATACTTATAGGAGGTTAAATAAAAATGTCAATAGAACCAATGAGAATTTTCTTTAAAGAAATTAAGGAACCAATTCAGACCGCGTTAATAGGAAATTACGCGGTTGCGGGTGGCGTAACTCAGACGGACCCAGATGTGATTTGCGCGTTCCCAATCACACCACAAACTCAGTCTGTTGAGGGATTGTCAGATGTTGTCCATCAAGGTAGATTAAAGGCTGCTTTTATCAATGTCGAATCAGAATTAGCTGCAATGACTTACTCGACGGCAGCGTGTGCAGCTGGAGCAAGAGCGTTTACCGCAACTGCATCGCAAGGTTATCTATTAATGGCCGAAGCTTTACCCATGGCTGTTGGATGGCGCCAACCTTTAACTATGATGATTTCAGCGAGAGCCTTTAACGCTCCGAACTTATCGATTTGGAACTCGTGGGAATTTGTTCTTACCGATTTTGGGTGGAATTGTATAGTATCCGAAAATGTCCAAGAGACATACGACGCTGCGATTTTATCTGTGATGATCGCGGAAGATTCATTATTCCCGACCATGTTTGTTCACGACGGATTTATTATTTCGCATTCCGTTCAACAATTATGGTTAATCCCGGACGAGGTCGTCAGAAATTTAACGCCAAAGAAGCCAAGACACACCATCGATCCGAAGCATCCCGGAACTTGGGGCGGAATTGTAACACCTAGTTACTTCATGGAAGGGCGAATGAAATTAGATGTCGATAAAAAACCTGTATTAAGTCAAATGGCCGCTGCTTTCGAGCGTTTTGAAAAAGCAACCGGGCGGAAATACGACTTAATAGAGACCTATAACCTCGATAATAGTTCAAGAACTGCGATTATTACGATGGGTTCCGTGTGCGGAAATATCATAAGTTGGATGAAAAAAAACAAAGACATCGGACTAATTAAAGTAAGAGCATATCGTCCGTTCCCTTACGAGCAGTTGCAAAAAATCATACAAGAGTATAACATCGAGAAGTTAATCATTTTAGAAAAGAGCGACTCTTTGAATAATTTACTGCCTCCTTTCTCGACTTCGGTCGCTACGGCTTGTTATCCTTTAGGAACGCTATTTCGATCCTTTATTGTAGGATTGGGGGGTCGCGATGTCACCACTGACGAGTTTGATGTTGCAAAAAAGAAAATGGAGAGCGTAACCGATATGAAGGGACAGCTGTATATGTACTTAGGCGTAAGAGAAACTAAAGATAAAATTTACGGGGTGGATATGTAAAATGTCAGAGAAAAACATTATTAAGATCGACGATTTGCTCGCGAGAAACGAAAAATGTAATGTTCTGTACTTTAACTACGATAACGAAGCATTTATGAATACTGGAATTCAAGAAAGTGGAGGCACTCCACCGTACGCATCAACGACAACTGGTCCAGCCGGAGAGAAAATTCCCGGTAAAGTAGG
>JAHQWX010000199.1 GCA_029856375.1 Promethearchaeia archaeon
AAAATGGAAGACGATTACGATAAGAAAACCAAAGCGAATTTTATTGCTATCTGGTTAATTTATCATCAGATGTATAGTTGTATTGTCATGCTTGGGTCCATACAAGGCAATATAAAAGACCCATCAAATCTCAGCTATCTTGCAGGTACGAACGATTTAGGTTTAGGCATGCTTGCGGCAGGGGGACTCATTGTTGGAATGATTAGCACTTTTATATTTGGCTATTATCATGAAAAAATAGCCGAGAAATATTCACGGAAGAAATTCTTCATGGGTACAAATTTAATTTGGATTGCATGCTGTTTTCTAAGGGCCTTTTCACCAAACTTTGCTTTCTTCACCATTGTTGCCTTAATTGGAACAGTAGGAACTGGAGCGTTCGTGCCCATTGGATTTTCAATAATTGGAGATTCATTCTCTCCGAAAGAAAGAGGGGATAGATTTGGTTTCATGCAAGTGAGTCTTTTAATGGGAGGAGGATGGGGGCTTATCCTCGGAGCGATATTTATGTTATTTGGTGCCCTTGGATGGAGAATTGTCTATATTGTTGTTACTATTCTTTCATCAATGTCATTAATTCTTTATCACAGGGTTGGGATAGATCCCGAAAGAGGTCGCGTTGAGACTGCCTTTGAAGGTTTTGAAGGAGCAATTAACTACGATTACAAAATCACTTGGAAGAATGTTAGTCAGATACTAAGAAAAAAATCGCTACTTGCTTTACTCATTTCAATATTTCTTTCCGGAATAGCAACCACAACGATGGGATTATGGACGATTTTCTATTTCACAGAATTTAGGTTTAATGGGAATCACTCATTAGCAACTGCCCTCTATATCGGTGTAATGGTTTCATCTCTCCCTGGTAATATAGTTGGAGGTAGATTAGGAGATAAATATTTTAAAGAAGGAAAACTAAGGGGAAGAGTTATAGTTTCCCTAGGTGGATCATTTGTAGGTATAATTCTTCAGATGATTTTTTTCTTAATGCCCTTATCAACACCAATAGATTGGATTATTTTCATACTAATAGGGATTATACAAGCGTTTCTATGTTCAGTAGATGTTGGAAATAGATTTGCCATATATTCAGAAGTATGTGCCCCAGAATTGAGAAGTACGGTTAACTCATTGCACATAATGATGGCTAATCTTGGTGGCGTGATAGGCCATCTAGTAATAGCCTCAATGGTTCAAGTAAATCCTGATTTAATGCCAAATGCAATCGCGTTAGTCCTTACTATCTATTTAATCGGCAGCACTTTATGGATAGTCCCATATTTCTCTTATCCGAAAGAGGCAAAAGAATGTGATGAATTATTGGCAGATAGGAGAAGAGAGATAGAATCCAAATCTACTTAGCATTTAAATATGCAGTTTATGTTATATCCTCAACTAGTGTGGTTTTATGGGCCAATATTGTTCTATTACATAGTTTTAAAATTGAAATTAAAATTAAAAATCAAGTAATTCTTCCGAATTTAATTTAATGTAGCATAAGAAAAAACGACGCTAAAAGGCAAACACCAAATAAGCACGGACTTATAGGATTCTATATTTTCAAAAGCATCATTTATTTTAACTTCAAATGTACCGCTCTGTGCTGGTAATGTCCCGAGGTCAATAAATTCTCCTGGAGAGTCGTAAATTCCTGAAAATTCAGATTTTTTCGAT
Source organism: Promethearchaeia archaeon (assembly GCA_029856375.1). Taxonomy (GTDB): domain Archaea; phylum Asgardarchaeota; class Lokiarchaeia; order Sigyniarchaeales; family SOKP01; genus 6H3-1. Next base: position 1,675 of record JAHQWX010000199.1, read on the forward strand.
AGATAAACGTATAATGCTGGACCATTCGCAATTTCAACATCAATGAAATAAATTGCATGACTCCCATTAGAATATTTTATTAATTGTACCTCTCCACTTCCAAAATGAGCATCATCCATTTTTACTAAATTTCCAGTGTAAATGGTCTCGTAGTCGTTTGACAAATTTTCAGTTAAATTGTTCATACCTGTTGTTCCAAAGAAGAGTGGAAAAACGATCAAAACAATGGTTAGTGTAGATGCGACGATAATAACGCTAATAATTGCTATTTTTGATTTCCTATTCATTAATTCAAAATAGATTTTGGAGCTTTTATTTTTAATCTCCATAAAAAATAAATTAAATTACATGAATTCATTGCAATTATAGGTAAATAATACTTCCCATTAATTTTTTAGAAAATGACTAAGAAATTCGATAGAAATGTTAATTAGATAAATTATTAGTACAATTTTAGTTAAAAAGTCTCTTAGACATTTTTGTAAAAATTTATATATTAAAAAAACAAAAATTAAACGCCATTTAGATTAAATGGGTAAAAAACAAAAATTCGATGTGCGAAATATGGTATTAATATTAAATGAAGTTAGTTTTCCGCCCGATCAAGCTCATAAGGTCGGAAAAGCATTTATAGAATGGATGAAAGATAATCCTCCAGATCCCGCTATTGAGAAAAATCTTTGTATTGCTGTTATGAATAATGCCAACGGAGACATTTTAGTTATTGGTATTGGTGATATTGCGAAAGGAAAAGTTAAGGAAGCTATGCTACGAGGCACTGAACAAGACTTATTTATGGCGCAAAAAATCGAGGGATTCAAATATAGCAATAAACCGGTACTGAGTTATCAGGAAGCATATAAAGTTATAGGAATGACCGCTCCTGAAGTATAATAATATTATAAAATTCTTTTTTTTTTTCTTAAATTATCGAGCGTGTAACAATCTCAAGATATTATCTGAATATTATTCCATTTAAAAACGCAAAACTGTGCTTTGTAATCTTAAGACCGTATGTTTAACGATTACAAAGGTGAGTGTATAATAATTATAAGTCAAGAAATGGTAGATAGTTTTCTCGGTAAAATTAAAAACAACTTTCCCAATTTTGTCGCTGGTATCCTAACTGACGAGCACGGTTTTCCAATTGCGTCTAAAATTCCAAAGAATGCGAACATTAAAGAGGATCATCTCGCTTTAAGTGCCATTAGCGAAAGCGATTTTATTGATTTCTCAAAATATCAAAAAGTTGTGAAAGAAATCGGAAAAAAAGAAAAAGTTAAACTACTTGTTATATTAGAAAAATCCGCTAGATATTTACACAAGTTTAAGGATTTTAACAATATAATTAAAAGTCAATCGCCTTTCTAATAATATTTCATAAAGATTTCGATACCGTTTCCAAATAATTAGAATTATAAAAAAAGAGTATTATTATTAAATTAGTCGATTTTATTTAAGAAAATCAACATAATTAAGAATATAATTCTAAAAAAACGGAGCACTCCAGATTTGAGCGATGCTGAGAACCTTTCTAAAGAGGAACAAAAACTCAGATTAATTTTAGAGAACATCGTGAACTCAACTACAGGAATTCGCAATGTTATATTGCTGGATTCAAGCGGAATTACCTTAGTGAGCGTATCAAAATTTACTACAAATGGTGGAGATTGGTCCGTTGAGAAAATTGGAGCAATTGGTGGAGCAGTCTTTCAAGCTGCCCAAGAACAGGGAGAGATTTTAGGATACGGGGGAATAAAAATTCAAATTACCGAGTACGATAAAGGATTTTTGTTTGGAACGAAAGTTGGCGATGGTATTTTGGTATTAGCTACGGATAGTTTAGTGCAAATTGGTATTTTAAAAATGGTCCTGCAAAAATGGGCTCCTAAAATCAAAGCCATATTATCTTCTTACCTTGCTGTCGATCAAAAAGCGTTAAGTCAAGAATTAAGGTCGTTGTTTACTCCAGACGATTTTGAAATGTTCTAATTTTTATTTCAGTTCAAGGTTTTTTCATTAGAAAAGGAGGCATAGATATAGCCCAAGACACTAACCCTTTTTTTTCATTTTAAGGAGAATCCGTAAATCAAAAAAGTTCTCTCGTGTTGGGCCTATGCTCTATGCCGGGTTAGGGAAATAATCATGTCTGCGACTGTGGTTGGCTCGATCTTCATCACTTCGGATACACTCCGCTATTCGGTCAAGAGCCCATAATAGTGCAGTAAGATGCTGATTATAAAACTCCGGATGTCTGCATTCGTATGCTCACATAGTCATTGTGTGTCGTATGTGTCCTCGATGAATGCAAAGATTGTTCCATCAAAGTTTCCCTAAGTACTTTATAATCTTGTAATAATTTAAAATTAACTGGATTATTGTTAAGATATTTATGCGTAATTGAGTATATGATAAAATAAGAATGGATGTAGATAAAGAATTTGACGAGGGATTCTTAGCGTTAATAGGTTTTAATTTAGTATTATCGATTATTACTGCAATAGAAACTTATTATACTTATTTTCAAGGAAAACTAATGAATACGATTGACTATTCATATGTTGAGTTTCCCAATAACGACTTTATGGCGTTGTTAATCCTATTTATGATTAATTTCGTGTTTTTATTCTTTTTTATGGGACAATCGTCTAAATTTCGAAGGTCTGCTAATTTGACTTATAGGCAAAGCGAGAGATGGGGATTCGCGGTAAAATCAGCAATATACAATGGTCTTTATTCAGTTCATCTGGGTTTTATGACATTTTTTTTTATTAAATATATTCTCACTTCGCTCGCTTATCACTTATTTTTTTCTTTTTTCTTCGAATTAATTCTCGTTGTTTTTCTTTTTTCGAGCACTTATCGAATGCTATATAAAAACGAGAACGAATTGGACAAGTAAAAAAAGAAAAAAAATGTATTATTTCTTGAATTTATTAAACATTCTTGTGCCAATTAGAAAGAAAATCGCAATATAGATACTCTGCAGCCCCCAATTAATCAATAGCGAAGGTGTAAAAATTGGCAATCCCTTAATTAAAACATCTTGGAAAGATAACACCGTTAATCGAGTTGGTAAAAAATATACG
>JAHQWX010000200.1 GCA_029856375.1 Promethearchaeia archaeon
GCTGCAATATGTCATGCTGGCTGGGTGTTAATCTCTGCTAAAGTTATTAAAGGTCGAAGAGCAACGAGTTATTTTGCGATTAAAGACGATATGATAAATGCAGGTGCTCAATTTGAAGATTCTGAAGTTGTCGTTGATGGAAATTTGATTACATCGAGAAAACCCGACGATTTACCTGCCTTCATGAAAGTAGTTTTGAATTTCCTCGAAAAATAAATTATCGAGCCGACTTTTCTTTCTTTCCAGCAACGAGAGCTTCGAGACTTATGCCATTAACTTTTATACACTTCCAACGTACGCCAGGGAGATCTCCAATCGCCCTTCCCTTGGCGCCTCCTATACCTTCAACGAGCACAGTATCGTGTTCCTGTATAAAGTTCAAACTTCCATCACCTGGAAGAAATGCAGTGATAGTTTTCCCGTTCTTTCTTAGTTGAACGCGAATACATTTTCTAATAGCGGAATTTGGTTGTTTACTTTCTCGCCCAACCTTCTCGAGCACTACCCCTTCAGCCATGGGAGCGCCTTGCAATGGATCCGCTTTTTGCTTTAATTTGAGCTTTTTTCTTTTATATTTTGTCTTACTCCATCTAAATTTTTTGCGGTTTCGTTTCAATGCCCTTGCAGCGTAAAGTCCTTTTGCTCCCATTGAGAACTCAATTTAATTGAAAATTTTAACGTAATATTAATACTTTAAATTTAAGCACAATAATTAAATTTTTCTGTTATTTCTTTTTTCTACCAAATCAATAAATTTTAAGAGATATGTTATTTTAGATTCATTATCGTAAAATTTTTGAATTTTTCGGTGTTTAATAGTACTAATGAGTAAAACAAAGAAAAAAGAAGAAATTAAACTGTTTAACAAATGGGACTTTAATGTCGAAATCAGGGACTTTAGTTTGGAGCGTTACATCAATTTAAGGCCTATTATAATTCCTCACTCATCAGGTAGACACGAACATAAAAGGTTTTGGAAATCGAACATTTCTATAGTAGAACGTTTTATAAATCGTCTTCTTTCTCCAGGATTTATCCACGGAAAAATAAAAGGACATAAAAGTTCCTATAGCTCAGGTAAAAAAATTAAGACTATTAAAATGGTTGAGAATGCGTTCATGCTAATTGAACTCAAGACGGGGATGAATCCCATTCAAACATTAGTAAACGCTATAGAAAATGTAGCACCTCGAGAAGAAACTACGAGGATCACACTAGGTGGGATCTCTTACGCATCTGCTGTAGATATCGCGCCACAACGCAGAGTGGATTTAGCGTTAAAACTAATTGTTCACGCGATAAGTTCAGTAACCCATGAAAGAATTTACACGATCGAAGAGTCAATCGCCCAAGAGTTAATTGCTGCTTCGAAAAACAGCCAAAATTCGAGAGCAATTAAAAGAAAAGACGAGATTGAAAGAATTGCGGTATCAGCTCGCTAATTTTATTTATCTTATTCTCGATCTTAAATCCAATCTGAATGAACATTTTAACACGACTTATATTCTTTAATATTAATATTCGCTTCTAATTCTACAACATCTAAATTATTTTTGTCGGAGATTTTGAAAAGGGTCATACATTTTACATTTTTCATAATATCAGCAAATTTTATATGCGTAATTTGGTAAAATTAGTATGAGAAAGCAGAAAAAAATGAAAAATAAAATGAATTTGGTGGACAATTCCATAAATTTAGGCAAATATTTACAAATTATTGGCCAAGAAGTTAGATTTAAAATAATGAAGACTTTATACGATTCAGAAGGGTTAATTTCTTTTGCCAATTTAAAAAGAGTAATCAGTAAAGATAAAGGCGATACGGCCAATATTTCTTACCATTTAAACATTTTGAAAGAAAATAACTACATTTCTTCTTCTGATGATGGCTATAGTCTTACTAAATTGGGTAAAAAAATATTAGAAAAACTTCTCGATATTGGGGACATAATTGATGATGAGAGTAAAACAATAAAAATCCGAACATCTAATTATACATTTGAACCGTTTGACATAAACAAAATTACTGAATATTTAATCAGAGAGGCAAATATACCTGAGAATTTAGCAAAATCCATTGCTGATGAGGTGAAAATTCAATTATCTCATTCAAAAGTAGAGTATTTAACCGCCCCTTTAATTAGAGAATATATTAATGGCATATTAATAGAAAAGGGCTACGAAGAATACAGACACAAACTTACTCGATTAGGATTGCCTCCTTTCGAAATTAACTCCTTATTAAAAAGCCAACAATTTTCTTGCCCTTCGGCATTAATTAAAAAACTTGGCAATGAAACATCGGAACAATACCTTCTCCTAAATCTGCTTCCTCGAGATTTAGCCGATTTGTATCTCTCCGGACAAATTATGTTACTACATCTTAATTCTTGGGCTTTTCGCCCCTTATCATTAACCTTATCTACAAATCATTTATTTCGAAATATTGAAGAAAATCTTGAAAAGATAGAAAGCAACATCACTGTACATCAAATAAAGGAGATTTTCTACGATTTTTTTTCAATTTTAAACGAATTAAAGAAATTTTTTAGCGAAGATATCTTATTATTTCGATTTAATCAGATAATCCCTCTAATATTTCTACGATTTAAGAGGAGTACTGTTGAAAATCTTATCTATCTTCTACTGAAAAATTTGAATTCTTTGAACTCCAGTTTTGCCAGAGGAAAGTCTCAAATAAGTTTAGATTTCTGCCACAACAATTCCATTAAAGGAGACTTCGATTGGTGGGAACTAATAGAACACGAGAACGACTTAATAAAAATGTTTAAAAATATCGAATTTTCGCAGTGCACGCATTACAATCCATTAGTATTATACGATTGTATAAATCTTAATTCTCAAAATATCGAAAATAGCGTATTTGGACGATATATTGAGGATCTTAATAAATTAAATATGCTCTTTTATAGAAATCGGGATTCAAGCCCTTTAAACAATCAGTTAATTTCAATAAAAAGTGATTATCGCGAAGTACCTAATATTGTTAATAGAATAATTTTGGATAAAATACTAATAAACCTACCGAAGATAGCGATAGAGGCAAATCAAAACGATAATCTTTTTTTGGAGCTTTTAGAATCGACAATAGATTCATTGTTGCCATACTTTAAAATAAAACAAAACTTAGTTGAAAAAAATCTAAAGTCGTTTAAAAATTGGGAAAATTTAGAGCAAAAATTACTTTTTCCCGGTAAAAAGCCTTGGTCGGAAGAACCATTAAAAGCTATGAGCTATTTTGGTCTAAATGAAGCTGTTTTGTTTCATTGTGGTATAGAATTAGATCGAATCGAACAAAGTAGATTGTTTTCGAAACAAATCTTGTCGACGATTGCTTCAAGGATTAACGAAATTAACAGAGAAGAACACCGAAATCTCGTATTAAGCCAGCCACATGTAGGTAATTATCTTGCAAATAGATGGCTTAGAGAACCTGACAATTTTTTTAGGAATTACGAAAGTTTTAGTACAGAGTTTATTAGGGTCAAATCCAAGTTATATTTCAATAAAAAACTCTCAATATTTAAGGATTTCCAAGAGATCGTTGACGGTGGGGCGCTCCTTAATCTTTTTACACCTGATCCTATAGTGAAAGAAGAAATCATCGAATCTATAAAAAATCTAATTAACGCTGAAATTCGATATTTTTGTTTCTCTTCAAAAAATGTTAATTACTACGACAAAATATCAGAGAAAAAAGGTACACTCATAAGACCAGATTCGCTATATATCGACTCTAATTTTATTAGCGATAAAATATCACAGAGATTTCTATAAATTTCTCATAAAGTCGTTTCCCTTTAGGACAAGACCAAGTAATGCCATTCTAAGATACATTCCATACTTTGCCTGTTTGAAATAAATTGCCTTTTTAGAATCATCTACGCTAGTGGAAATTTCATCAATTCTTGGTAATGGGTGCATTAATCGGAAATTATCCCTTGTTTCGGTGAGATCCTTTTTTCGAAAAATGTAAACTCCCTTAACTTTTTCGTATTCTTCTTTATCAACGAAACGCTCCGCCTGAATCCTTGTCATATATAAGACATCTAATAATGGTAGGATGTCTCTAAATTTTTCGGTTTCTTTAAACTTTAACTGTTTTTTCCGGAGCCAATCAACAACCCTTGCTCTCATTTTCAAAGAATCTGGAGAAATAAAGTACAAATTTACCTCGTAATTACATAATAAATAAGATAGCGAGTGGACTGTTCGACCATATTTTAAATCACCACATAATCCGATGTTTAATCCATCTATTGTTCCACATTCCTCCTTGATTGTGAGTAAATCCAATAATCCCTGCGTGGGATGCTCGCTTGGTCCAGAACCAGCATTTATTACTGGCACGGTGGAAAATTTAGCTGCCATGCGATCGACGCCTTCCAAGCTGTGTCGCATCACGATAATATCAGAATAGTTTTGAACAGTTCTTATAGTATCTGCTATTGTTTCTCCTTTTTTAATCGACGATACATCTCTTGATTGAAAGCCTACTACTTTTCCTCCGAGTCTAAGCATTGCGGACTCAAAACTCAACCTAGTTCTCGTAGAAGGCTCAAAAAAGAGAGTTGCAAGAATTTTCCCATCTAATATTTTGGGATACTCGTTATTTCCCATCTTTTTACCAATTTCTAAAATATAGTCAATCTCGTCTCTTTCAAAGTCCTTTCCACTTAAAATATCTCGGTTTTTAAAATCTTTCATGACTGTTAGG
>JAHQWX010000201.1 GCA_029856375.1 Promethearchaeia archaeon
ACCCTGGGAGCTTGTTGGACCCGCTGCAAATGCGTGGGACAATCCATTACCTAGGCAAGATCCTTACGAAGCAGCACGTATAGCAGTAATAATAATGGCTAGTGGGGGAAAATTTGCTTTTGGTATGCCCTCCCAAATGAACGGAGATCTATACGAACAACCTTCAAATCATTTAATAGCATTAGGTAAATGGTATAAAAAGCGAAAAGAAATATTTACAGAAGCATCTCCAATGCAATATAAAGGTAAAAAAGTTCCCGGCGTAAAAGTAAACGATAAGTCGATTGGTGTAATTGGTAGTATTTTCAAAGAAGATAATATCTTACATCTCATATACAGGTATAGCGTTAAGAAGAAAGATTTATTGGTTGAGTTCTCTCATAAAAAATGGGAAAGTATCGATCAAATTCTCTTGGTGCCAGATGAGAAAGAATTAAATATAGTTAAGCTCGAGAAAAAGTCTGAATTAACAATACCAAAGGAAAGCTTAGACAGGATCGATAACATTTTAAGAATAAAAATGAAGCAATAATACCTTTATTTCCATTCTTTCTTAACATTTTCAATAACTTCGTGAACTCTTTCTAGTAAAGAACACGCTACGCGAGGAGGACCCCAGCCAGCAAGAGCGCAATCTGGTCCGATATATTTCAAACGATCTCCGTAACGATTCAATCCATCTAATAACACTTTTTTTATTCGTTCTTTTGAATCGATAAGCGAAATAAGACCATCCGTTGTGTTAAGATATTCCATCGATAATCCTTTTTCTAAAGCTTCTGCAAATAAGTTGTCTAAATTGGTCCTACATATCCCAATTCTCATGAATTTATCGTAATCTTCTAGCTCCTGTTTTGGGACTGGTTTGCTGTCGTCCGACGAATGCTCACACATCAATATTCCAATATTTTTTGTTCTTAAAGGTATTTGGTAAGCGTTAGAAGTATGGAGATGAATTTGATTATCCACATGAATTCCTTCCAAAGACTTATCAAATATCTCGATTAATTCGTCTTCGTTTGTGTTAGTCAAATAAGTTAATCCAAAGGAAGGTTCGTCTAACGCTACCGTCTCGGTTATTATGTATTTCGTATCAAGTAAGGAATTTTTAAGAAAGCGATTTACTGTGGTTGCATACCTCAACGCAATATCCTTATAAATCATAAAACCTCTCTCTCGTATATATAATTCGATTGGTCCGGTAACACAGACTCTTAGTCTTATTTTTTCATCAGTCTGCTCAAAAATTTCCTTCGAAAAATGTTCTATGATTTTCACTTCAAGAATTAGTGCGAATTGTTTCTCTATTAAAAATGCATCTTCTTGATAATCGTTTAATGGCTTTAAGAATTGAGTATACATGTCTACGAGTTGGGGATAATTAACGACTTCTAAACCCGCTTTCATTTTTAATTTTAATGTATCAAGGACTAATTTAATTGTATAATTTTTAAAACCCAAATGTTCAAAAATATCGAAACCTTTTCCCAATGCCTTATATGCTTTCCAGTAGTAATCGTAATATATGCTCTTCTCAATATTTTCCGGTAAAGGGAAACTTCCGTTATCGTCGAATTTTGGGAATGAAGTCATTAAGTAGAATTAAGAAGAGTTAACTTAAAAAAGTAGAATTATCCATAGACATTTATTTTCTTTAAGAGAAAATTCAATACAAATCGAACTATATTCGCGATTCTTTCGCTACCAAAACAGCGTAGAAGCGAATAGAAATAACTCACCATTCCAAAATAGTCTTGAGTTAAGGAACACTCTCCTTTTAATAAATCTGGTTTTATTATATCACCGTTTAATTTTGGCGGGCGACCCAATGATTTTGCAGGTTTCCAGCCTGACTCATCGATATCCATTATAGCCCAAGCAATATTAACAAACTCTCTCTTTTTATAGCTAAGCCAAGTTTTATCGGATTTTATCTCTTGAATAGTGCCATCCGTGTATTGTATTTGTCCATAGAGATTGAAGCACCCCTTATAACCAATATAATTTATACCTTTGACGCCAATTATGTTTTTACCTTTTTTGAGTAGCTTAGTGATGTCGAACGCTTTTACTCTTTGAGTAATTGGTATAATATGTAACGAAAATCGACTCAGGACGGTACCAATTGGCTCGCCATTTACGTATATTTCCATGAAATTCCCCGCAATCCCTTGTATAACTGCTTTCTTAACTTTTTGATCGATTTCGATGACTTTTCTAAAATAACGAGGTTTTTGTGGATTTTTTGATTCTTTTACCCAGATCCACTCAGATGGTATGTAAGGATTTTCGAACTTAATATTATTCTTAAGTTGCTCTATTTTTTCCTGATACGCTTTTATCACCAGATCAAAGTGTGCGAGATTAGCCTCTATGCAAGGTCTCTGCGCAGAACACAACCACAATTCTTCGTATCGTTTCTTCAGATATGTAATGTGTTTCTTCAGCGCCTTCAATTGAGAAATGATCGTTTTCTTTAACGAATCGTCGAGTTCTGTAGTCCTTAGAGTTTCTGAGATTTTAATTGAAGAGCTGATCTTAGCACTTAAAAATTGAGCTAATTCTGCACCGTATTTTATGTAATCAAAATGGTTATTCTCAAATTTTATGGTCCCCTGAAGTTCGTCACATAGCTTCATGCACCCTTCAGCCCACTTTCCAAGTAAAACATATTGCTTAAAAGGGGGTTTAATTTTTTCTGATGTGAATGGATGCTTAAATAGATAAGTGAAAAAGAGTGGTGGCATTAGGATAGTGATTTTTTTGTAAAGAGGAGGCGTAGAACTTAGAGTATTAAAAAGACTAAAAAATTTCTCGAAATCATTTTCTTCGATTCCATAAAATAGAAATCCATAGTTTTTGACAATATCTTCGTAATCGTCGTTATTTCGATTCCACGATATTGCAGCTCCCATTATTCCACCGAAAATTGTATTTTCTCGAAAAGCCCACGCGTGTTGGTCTTCCCAATTGCTATTTAACATTCCAATAACTCCACGATCTTTATTAGCAATTGCTTGTTTTGTAAAATTCATTGTATTTTTCCAAGCGTTAATGTTATCTGGAAAATTTCGACACCAACTGAGCATTCCAGGGCTTACTATAACTTTAAAACCTGCGTCCAGCATTTTGTCTAACTTCTTAAATTCTTCCTTAGGAGCGTAATTCCAATACATTAAGATCATGTCTTTAGTTAAATTTTCTAAAATATTTTTATCCGTAACTGGAATATCGTGGTACATAACGATTTTTTCCTTTCCCACAGATTTCATAAGTTCGTAAATTTTATTATAAAAATCGAAAAGCGTTTTACCCTTTCCTTGTCTCTTTACTAACTCTCGAGATTTTCCAAAACCCATATCGAAACTTTCGTCGCAGCCAATATGGAACCAATTACTTGAAAACGCTTTACTCAGTTTATCAAAATAGCTTTCAAGAAAGTCATATATTTTCGGATTCGAAACATCAAGGCAGTTGCTCCCGGGGAATTCGGCAATATCCCAATAATCTTCGACCATGCAAATGTTGTCTTGATGGCCAATGCAGTTATAAATAGGAAATAGATTCACAAATCTTTCTTTAGCGTATCTATCTAACTCTTGATATTCTTTAATAGACATCGCTCCTTTCTTAAAATCCAGCTTTGGATGGTCAGGATTTATTATCATATCCTGCATGTATGTTGGACAATAGGCGTTTAGCTTATAATGGCTAAAAATTCGGATAAAGCGTTTTGCAGATTCAAGCGTAAACATTTGCCCTCGGATAATATCCTCTGTTACACCCCTCATCCCGAGGTCGGGATAATCAAAAATTTCAATTTCTGGAACGAGTATGTTATCCCTTTGCTCCTTTTTTATTGTGTGTTGAACTCTATTTTTAACAAAACCATTTTTTAAAATTTGAATTAAGGTTTGCACGCCATAAAACAATCCACGATCGCTAATCGCATAAATAAAGATTATATTGTGAGAAATTATCAGTCCGTACCCCTCTTCGTCTGTAATATCATCTACTTTAACTCTATCAATAAAGGGAATAACGCTTAAATCGGTGGCCTCGCCTTCATAGGAGTAATTTAACGCGCAAAATTCGCTTAAACTATCGTTAATATCTCCAATAAAAAGATGTGGTGTTTCAGTACGGTAATAGTAGAAAAACGACTCTACACCCAGAGAATAGACGAAATTTTCTGCATTAAACTCTATATGTTTTGGTAATGGGAGCAAAATCGGTTCTTCTGATGGAATATTTTCCAAAGTTTTAAGATTCGTAGCGATTAATGCTTTCAAATTTTCCAAAAAATTGCACCAAAAATTCCATTTCTCTTAATTCGTTTTAACTTTGATCACTTTAATATTAATCGAAGTACTAATTAAATTGTCAATCAATGAATTAAATTAATACTAATTTAAGACTATAAGAGAGAGAAAACAATGTTTGATTACAAAAGTTATAAAGATGTTGATTTAAAGGGTAAAAAAGTACTTATGCGCGTGGACATTAACTCTAACATAGATTTAAGTGGAGAAAAACCTAAAATACGAGGGGAATCCCCAAGAATAAAAGCGATTGCTCCACTTTTAGATGAATTTAAAGATTCAGCGCTTGTATTAATTGCCCATCAAGGAAGACCAGGCGGCAAGGATTTCACCTCTTTAGACATCCACGCCGAGCAATTAAGGACTTTCATAGATAGAACGGTAAAATATGTTGATGATATATATGGGGAGAA
>JAHQWX010000202.1 GCA_029856375.1 Promethearchaeia archaeon
CGAGCTTATCTAAGAGATATATATTTGCCTCAAATAGTTGCCAAGGTAAACCAATATCACTCCAAAATTTATCTTTTATAATATAACCACTTATCTTCCCATTAAATTGATTTATCAATATATCCATTGAATCAGTAAACTCGTATTCATTTCTAATGGATTTTTGTGTTTTTTCAATAGCTTCAAATATATTTGGTTCAAATATATATATCCCAGCATTAGCCATATTTCCTACATCGGCCTCCCTTGGTGGTTTTTCGATAATACCTTTTGCATAACCTTGCTCATCCAAAGTAATAATTCCATAATCTTCTGGATTATCAACTGCAAAAAGTGTAATAACTCCATCACATTTTCCTGCGTTATATAAATTCACAACATCAAGAAAAACTTGCTCATCTGTGAGAACATCACCGTTCATAAGTAAGAAGGGGTCGTCTCCTACAAATTCTTGACAATATTTTGCAGCGTGTGCTGTACCAAATTGCTCTTCTTGAGTAATATATTCAATTTTTACCCCGCACCTTTCAATCCCGTTTCCAAAGTACTCTTCGATCATTTCTTTCTTGTAACCAACTATCAATAATACTTCTTTTATACCCGCTTTTTTAATGCTCCTAATTGAGAATTCGAGAAAAGGAAGCCCCCCTATAGGGATTAAAGGTTTTGGTCTCGTATTTGTAATGGGTTTTAACCTCTTCCCCCTTCCTGCCGCCATTATAACTGCTTTCATAGAAATTTCCAATAAAAATTAATGTATTTGATATTTTTAAGTAATCGCTAATAAAAATAGTTTAAGTTTAACATGATTTTCTTTAAATTGTTTCTCTCGAAACGAAGTCTTCTATGTATTTACTCAAACCTTTGAAAGGTTTTAAATCTCCGACGAATTCTATCTCGAGTAGCCCTGATACTTTAAGATTGGAGACGAGATCTTCAAAAATCTCATTGATTTGGAAATAATTTCCAGAACCGAACATATCAACAGTATAAACATCTAATTCTCCAAAAAAGATATATTTATAACAATTTTCGTCTATATCTTGAATAAGAATCGTGTTAATGTGAGATTTAGCTCTAATTAACGCGTTTATTGAAATAGTAGCTAATTTTGAAGAAATGCTAGATACAAAGAGTTCTCTTTTTTCCTCATCCACTTTAAACTCTAAATTTTTTAGAAGCGAATCGTCAAATAGTTGGGAAATAATGGGGAGTCCTTGAGTCGAAAGCCCACAATAAATTATTCTATTATTTTCAAATCCTTGATACATTACATCCTCGTCGAGGTCTTCTTCTTCTAAAGCGGTTTCGTATTCATCCCATAAATAATCCACTATATTTTCAATAATCGTTGTAAATAATTCCTTTTTTTGGCTTTGTTTTAAAACTTCAATGGAGCTATAATAAGTCTCTACTTTTTTTTGAAACTCATTTAGCATTTCAGAACTTTTCTTCGAATATTCGCTGAAATCTCCGCTAATGCAATAGAACAATTGATCACCATCAATGTAAATATGTTTTATTATCATTATCTCTTTTTGAATATGGAGTGATTGAAGTTTCATTTTATGCAAGAGCCATGTGTGCTTAGGATTGATGTTTGTTAATAGCTCTTTTAAAAATAAAACGATTTCAAAAATTGTATATTGATTCTCGTTCGAACAATAAATTATATCATCGTTTAAAATTATACTAAAACCCGTAATCATTGAAAATTCCACACAAGAAATTGATAATTGAGTTCTTTCGTCAATTGATCTACTTTAGTATATAAAAAATAAATTAAAAATATATTTATTAAGGTCTTTAACCTTGTCTGTGCTATTGAGATGAAATATTTTAATTCAGCACAAATTTAAAAATATTTACAAACAATCTCAAATAAGAGTTTTCTGAAACAAATTACATGTCTAAAAATAAACTATTTGAAATATTTCAAATGAAATAGATTTATAAGTCCTAAGAAAATATTAAATTTTAATTATCATCGCAATACCTCAAACTACCCGCAATAAATGAATTGAAATGCCTGATATTAAGAATGTACGTATTTTTAAATTGAATTATGCTGGTACGCTCGACGAAATTCCAGAAGATTTGCTAATAAATTCATTTGTCTCTATTAGTATTCTGGTAATTCACATCCCAAAGCAGAAAAGAATGTATACTTGGATTGGAAATAAAGCTTCCCAAAGTCTGGTTAACTTCGTACCAAAAATTAGAGAATTAATAGTAAAAGAAAGACCCGAATTAACGACTCTACGGACTATTTCAGTGGATCAAGGTAAGGAGCCCGATGAATTCTTTTCTGATATTACATTGGGTAGAAATGATTTTGAGTCGTTAATTCAAAACCAAGACACAAAGGTTTTTTCAGTAATCTCAGATATAGATCAATTGAAAATTAAAAAGTCGAATTGTATAATTGTCGGGAATTACAAAGACGCAATTGAAGTTTCAGAAGAAATTAAAAAACTTGCAGAGGAAATTACTGAATTTAACATTATTAGAGAAGAAGAAAAATTCATTTCTAACGCTGACAGAATTAACGATTTACTTGATGAAATAGATAGAACGAAACCTCAATTTGATACGCTAGTTGAGAATAACAAAATCATCGAAGCGCACGAGTTTATTGAAGAATTACAAGAAAAATACACTGGTATTATCGAAGGCCTTCCCGCCCCTAAGGTAAAATCTCTATTATCTAAACACGACGAGGTTTGGCATACATTTCTCGAAGAACAAGACTCCATTGAAAGGGAGCTAGTATCCTTAGAAAATACGATAAAAATCTCTTTGCCCCATGGGGATATTGCTAAAGCTACCGCAAGTATAACACGCGCGCGAGAACTTCTAGATAAATCCGTCAACGACGAATTAAAACAAAAATGGGAGCAAATTAAGCTAGAATACTTGAAAGAAAAAGGGATTTATGATATTAGTAGCCACGCAGAAGTCGCTTTAATTGAAAGCGACAAAGATTTACATAATTTAGCTTTTGACGATGGCATTAGCAAACTTGACGGCGCTTTAGAGAAAGTAGGAACGGAGGAACTACCCGAACTTACTCAAAAACTAACCACAAAACGCGAATTTTTGGTTGCTAAAAAAGGAGAACATGAAAAACGCATAATTCTATTAGATGTTCTCGAAAAACATCTAGAAGAGAACCAACAAGCAAAAAAATACGATGTTGCAGTAAAAAACTGTAAGAAACTCATAGAGATTGCGCCCCAACTCAAAAGAGACGATTTAGTTGAAAAATACAATCCACTTTTAGAGAAACTTCAGCAAAAACTTGAGAAACAAATAGCTGCAAAAGCGCAAGAACAAGAAGAATTAAAACAAAAAGCTGAAGAATTGGCAGAAGTTATTTATGTTGAAGAGAATACGCTTCCTATAGTAGAAGATTATTCAGCAGAGGACCTGTTAGGTGATTTATCCTCTGATATGGACCAAATGATTGAGCAAGTTAGCGGCCTGCTCGTCAAGCATCGGGTTCAGGTTAGAACTAAGGTAAAAAATACAGCAGTTTTAACAAGTGCTGCTGGGGAAGTGCTAGAATTAGAGCAAACCACTCAAGTTCTGGATATAAAACCTGAAGAAGCGGGCACTGTTGCAGTCGGTGCAACAAATATTGTTCAGACAAGCTTAGAAAATCCGTTTGACGATTATATTGAGGAAGCGGTACTCACAGATTTAATTCCTTATAATTTCGAAATTGCAGAAGTGCATTTAGATGGAGAAAAGGTAGAAAAATTATCTGAGACAACTTTAGCAACGGATGGGCTTGAAGTAAAATGGACGCTTCAGAATATACCTCCTAAGCATAAAACCGAAATTAATTACAATCTTAGAAGAAGGATTTCGAGAACAATTGTGTTTATGCTAGACAATCAGCTGAAATTTGTTAAAACGCACTCGAACCTATCAAAATCAGATTTAGAAGGTCTCTACGATGTCGTTATGCCATTTAAAAATTCTTACGAAAAGACCTTAGATGGAGTCGTTATTGAAGACATTATCCCATTATATTATATCAATTCAATTAAAGAACCTTTAGATTACCAACCAAACATATCTTCTTCTGATAAAGGCGAATTAATCGAATGGAAAATGGGTTCCTTACAAACGGGAACTTATAATTATCATTACAGGCTAATTGAGATATACAAATTCGAGGAAATTAAAATAAAAATAAATTCCTTAAACGAACAAGCGCAAAACGCGCTTAATGAGGGAAATCTAACTAAAGCAGTAAGTCATTACAAAGAAATTATAGAGTTATTAGAAACTTACTACAAATAATTGAAATGTTTCGAAATTGACTCTCGAAGATAAATATACTACATCCCTATATTCTTTTATTGCTATTTGGGATAGCAATTTTGGAGCTCAAATAATTAACGAATTTCCAAAACAAAGCGGTCTTAACATTGATACAATAGCAACGAATATTTTTATGACTTACGATAACTTTTATAGAAAAGAACCTTCTAGTGAAGTTGAGAGAACATTTTTCAACATCCCACTTAATAGAATCGAGCGTAAAGCTAAAATCTTGATCGATACTAAATCTATTGGTGGAGGAATTGAAAATATTGTACCTTTTATTGTTGTTCTATTAATCCCCGACTATTTATCTGAAGAAAGAATGCAAATATTTAACGATAAAATGTCAAAAATTGCTGAAGATTTCAAAATAAACGGAGGGGCC
>JAHQWX010000203.1 GCA_029856375.1 Promethearchaeia archaeon
GTTCTGTTTAAATTTTATTAAATAAAAGTAGTTGGAATTCTATGAACGAAAAGAACGAATCCCAAGGTGGAAAATTAAAGAGAGAGTTAGGATTAACCTCAGTAGTGTTTTTTATTTTCGGGTATGTCGTCGGAGCGGGCATTCTCATTCAAACTGGTGTCACTGCAGGAGAGACTGGCCCTGCATTATGGTTAGCCTTTATTATTGCAGGAATCCCTCAGTTAATTAACGCTGTGATCACTTGTTATATCGTCTCTGCTTTTCCAGTTAGTGGTGGAGCGTGGGTATATTCTTCTCGTCTCACAACACCGTTTTTTGGATTCGTAATAGTTGCATCCATCATCCTCCATATCATGGGGGCTTTAGCAATGTTAGCTATTGGATTTGGTACTTATTTCGAAATATTTTTTCCGGGTACAGGATATTTACTCGCTTTTATAGTTCTATTAGCATTTTATGTAATAAATTTACTTGGTATAAAAGTTGCCGGGTGGGTACAAGTGGTTTTGGCGATTTGCGGAGATTTTCTTGTAATTATTATTTTTATTATTTTTGGACTTCCAAATGTCGATCCGGCAAACCTAGTAGATCCCGTTGGCGGACTATTACCAATGGGTATTTTTGGGATTTTTTATGGTGCAATAATTTTGAGTTTCTCTTATGCTGGTTTTCAGGCAATAATAGAAATTGGCGGTGAAATTAAAAATCCTAGGAGAAATATCCCATTAGGATTAATTATTAGCTTTTTTATGGTGGCAACGGTTTATATCTTAGTGTCTATTGTCATGACCGGCGTAATGAACTGGCAGACGCTAGGCTCCATTGAAGGCACATTAGTGGATGTGGGAGCCTTATTCTTTCCACCGTTCTTTCTGAACATTCTTAATATCTTAATTTTGATTGCTATTGGTTCGACTATTCACGGAGTTATGCTTGCGTATTCGAGAGATTTGTACGCGGCCGCTCGAGATCACGTAGTTCCATCGGTTTTAGGGAAAGTTCATAAAAGGTTCGGGACACCTTATTGGGCGCTTACCTTCTTCGTTGTAGGCGCTTGTATCTTTTTAGTTTTTCAAGCAAGTATAATTGATTTATCAATAATAACTAATTTTGCAATGACGATACCAGGTTTAGTGATCGCGTATGTTCCAATTAAGTTAAAAAAGAAATACTCAGATTTGGTGGAAAAATCGAACTTCAAAATGAATCAAAAAGTTGTAGTTGGTGTTACTCTTTTCAATTTGGGTTGGGCAATATTTAGTATCGTTATTATGATTGCCTATTCCCCCAATTTAGTAATTGGAGCAGCAATTTTTTATGTGTGCGCAATAATATATTACTTTATAAGAATTAAGTATCTCGATAAGAAAGGTATTGACATAAAAGAAATCTGTAAAACTTTACCCGATGAAACTCTTGAAATATAGAATAACAAGCATTTTTATTTTACTATAGATTTAAGAATTCATGGAGTTTAATCCGATAGATCTACTTTATTTTGCTATAGTTTTTCCAGTAGTAATAATTGTAAGCATTTTTATCAAAAGAACGATTAGAAACAAAAAATATTTAGTCGTGGTGCTTATTCTCAGTGTCTTGCTTTTTTACGTGAGAATTATACTGGTCTTATTCCAAGAATGGATTGGAATCATGCCTTACATTAACGATGACATATTATTCTATGTACTGTTAACTGTGTTTGGTGCGGGATTTAGCGTTTATTACGTATTAAAAATCGAAGGCAAGGTGTTCAAAGAAATTGGATTTGAGATAACAGATCTTAAAAAAACTCTAATCTATACTGCGCTATCGTTCTTACCATTAATCGCGCTATTTCCACTTATTATTATATTAGCTGAGATACAGTTAGCTACTGCAATTGTCTGGGAAAAAATAGTACTCGGCGTGACCTTTGGATTAATTCTGGGCGGATTTTACGAGGAGGTTATGTTCAGAGGTGTCATACAGAACTATTTAATGGATATGACAGATCACAAAAAAGCAATTCTGTTCACAGCTCTCATTTTCACCGCAACTCATATTGGATATTTGCCGTTTATTGGATTTGGAATATTTTACATATTTTTATTTGTGATGGCTTTATTATTAAGTGTTTTAAGGTATAAATTCAATCAATTAGCGTGCTTTATTTTGCACGGGGGAATCGTGTTTATTTTAGTAATTGCAGTGTAGATGTTTTATTAAAAAATCAATATGGTATCAATACTAATTTTCCATTTAATTTTTAAAAGTGTAGAATTATTCTTTATAGGATAAATAATAAAAGAGTTATGATTTAATAAAGAGAAATACCATAAGTTATTCAAAAATGTATTAAAATGTTAAATAATCGTCATAGATAAAAAAAATATGATTACTAAAGAAGAAATTTTAAAAATTCTCAAAGAATCGAAGTCTGTACTTAATGAGAAATATAAAATAAAGGAAGTGGGTCTTTTCGGCTCGTATCTAAGGGGAGAGCAAAAAGAGTTGAGCGATATTGACATTCTTGTTGATTTTAATGAGGGGGCAGATCTATTCGATCTTGTGGGAGTTTCTCTTTTTCTAGAAGAAAAATTAAATTATAAAATAGATGTCGTGCCAAAGAATGCTTTAAGAGAAGAATTAAGGGAAAATATATTACGAGCGGTAGTTTTCGCATGAGGAACTATAGAATTTACTTAGATGATATTCTTAGCGCAATGGATAGCATAGAAAAATTTGTTAAAGGTATGAATTTAGATGAATTCAGAGAAGATGATAAAACTTCAAGCGCAGTTATTAGAAAATTCGAGATTATCGGAGAAGCAACAAAAAATCTTCCTGAAGAGATAAAAAAAGAATATTCTGATGTTCCTTGGAGAGAGATGGCAGGAATGAGAGACAAACTTATTCATTTCTATTTTGGAATAGATTACGAGTTAGTTTGGACAACAATAAAACAACGAATACCTAATGTAAAAACAATTATTAAAAGTATAAAAGAAAAAATATAGCGAATAATTAAATCACAAAAAAAATTCTATTGATCATTTGAAAGAGTTATAAAGATTGGAATTGATAACGTTCAATTATATCATCTTGAATCGGCTTCCCTAGATCTGTAAAATACGCGCAATAACCTGATACTCTTACTACTAAATCTTTATGTAATTCAGGATGAATTTGAGCGTCTCGTAAAACTTCGTCATCTACAACATTAAATTGTATGTGCATCCCTTTTAAGTCGATCCAACTCTTTAATAGTGAAACCAATTTTCGCTTTCCCTCGTCTGCATTAAGAAACGCTGGAAGGATTCGAAGATTAAGCGAACTTCCATTTGAAATTTTCTCGTGATCGATTTTTGAATACGATTTAATAACCGCAGTAGGACCGTTTTGTTCGCATCCATTACAAGGAGACATACTATTAGATATAGCTTCTCCAGCTTTTCTCCCATTAGGAGTTGCTCCTAAAAACATTCCATCGAAAACATGCATGCCAAAGGAAAAGAATCCCGGTCTTACATATCCCCCTCTTATAGATTTCTGCTTGGCGACTTCTTCGCAAAACGCATCTGCAACCCATTTTGCCATTGCATCAACCTCCTCATTGTCGTTACCATATTTTGGATATTTATTCATTAGCTTTTGACGAATCTCTTCTTTTCCGCGAAAATTGGTGTTTAATAGTTTATTTAACTCCTTTAGCGTAAGTAATTTATCTTCAAATACCGCCTTCTTAAGAGCTAATAACGAATCTGTTACAGTCGCAATACCTCTGCCTCCTATTGAACCGAAATTGTGTTTGGCACCTCCTTGTGTCATGTCCATTCCATTTTCTAAACATCCTTCAAGAGTTAAAGAGACATAGGGATTATGAAAATTATCCATATATACCTTATCCTTAATATTAACACAATCCATTATTTTTCCAATTGTATGTCCTAATTGTGCTTTATATGCGTTTAAAATATCTTCAAACGACTTAAAATCTTTGAACTTTCCAGTTTTTAATCCAGTTCTTTTACCCATCATTCGAATCTTCCCATTAGTTATAACTAACTCTAAGATTCCAGTTAAGGATATGTCATTTCCCGAGGTACAAGAAAAAGTATTTCCCGAACTAGATGGTTCTACGCATCCAATTAGGCCATAGTCTCTTGCCTCCTCAATAGTATATCCATTATGCATTAATGCCGGAACTATTATATCGTCGTTAAATAATGCGGGACCCGAAGTTTTGGAAAAAACTTCAGCAACTTTATATAAGTAATCATCAGAGGATTTTGAATGGACTCTAATGGAAAAGGTATTTGTCATATTTTTAATATTTATAGCTGCATCCATGAATAAATATGTTAAATCATTCGCCGCATCTTTCCCATTTTTATCTAATCCACCTATCGTGATGGCGTTTTCATCTGCTCCAAGTTCGGAGGCTGTCTGTTTTGCGACTTCTGGAAGAGGGATTATACTATAGCTTGTTTTTATCATTAATTCCTCAATCAGCTGTAATGCAAAACTCTCATCAATAATTCTATTTTCTATATCTCTTTTATAAAATGGAAAAAGATATTGATCTGGCCTTCCTATTGCGAGAATACCTGCTACTCCATGACTTATCATAGCGATATCCGTAGTAAACCATAGAAATTGCATTGCTTCGTAAAAAGTAGTAGGAGGATTCCATGGGATTTTCGCAGAAATTCTTGAAATATGCAATAA
>JAHQWX010000204.1 GCA_029856375.1 Promethearchaeia archaeon
ATTAAATACTCGAATATAAGGCTTCCCAACTCCGGCTGCACCATCTAATAGATATTCTCCTTTCATGTGGGTACCGTCGAAAGCATCTGGCGCGGTTCCCATAACAACCATATCAATATCTTCCTTTTGGATGCCGGCTTCTTCCATCGCCATTTTCGTAGCCATATAAGAAAGCTCTTTTCCAGTTTCTAACAAATGTCTACGAAAGAGGGTCATACCAGCTCCTATCACTGCTACTTCTTTCATTTTTTATCCCCTCCTAAAGATTGCTACCGCTCCACTTCCAGAGGGTATTCCACGCCATGCTTGAGCAAGTCCTACTTCTACATTTGATACCTGCCTTTTACCTGCGTGCCCTCTTAGTTGGGTAACAATTTCCAATGCTTTTTGCAATCCAGTAGCTTCAAGGCAATTCCCTACGCCTAACGAGCCACCAGATGTATTTGTTGGAAGCGAACCTTTTACATCTAAGGCGCCTTCTTCAACCATCTTACCAGCTTCTCCCGGATTTACTAGTCCTAAAGCTTCTAAGTGCTGTAATTCTTTAAAAGAAAATCTATCGTCAACTTCTGCAACATTTATTTCTTTTTTCGGATCTGAAATTTCTGCCATCTTATATGCCATCTGCGCGGACATCTTGGCATAATTTGCTTCCAATCCTCGAGTTCCCAGCCATGGCGTTTCGGAATTCCACCCAAATCCAGAAAGATAAATAGGTTCGACACCTAATTCTTTTGCTTTTTCCTCGGTTGCAAGAACAAAGCATATTGCCCCATCAACATTCGGACTAATATCCAATTTTTTAACTGGTTTGAATAGATATTCTGACTTCATAACATCTTCGATTGTTATTTTTAATTCGTAATCTGCATATGGATTCCAAAACGCATTTTTCTTATTTTTAACAACCACCGCAGCGCATTGTTCTTCTGTTGTTTTCGTTTTTTTAAGGTAATTTTGCATTTCTAATCCTGCTAAAAAATAAGGATGCAACCTTTCCTTCTCGTCAGAACTTCCGACAAATGGTTTTGGAGATTCTGGAGGATATGTTGGACTCCCTCCGTATTTAGGTCTCGCCACAGGTCCAGAAACTGGTTTTTCAAATATGGGATCGAAAGCGTGAAGCATGACATCTCCATAAGTAAGAAGATCTGATGCCTTACTATGTGCCTCAACTGCTACTGTATCAAAAATTCCCGTCATTATTTGCATATAAGCACTGCCCAAACCATATATACCATCTCCACATACAGTACAACAAGGTCGTAAAACAGCTCCAATTTGATCAGGTACAAATTCATCAAAAATACTGAAACCCTCCCAGTAATCTTCCGCACATGTTATGAAACTATTTACATCCTTCCGAGGATCTACCCCCGCATCCATGTAGGCCTTGTTACAAGCTTCATACATGAAATCCTTCCATTGCATATCGGGCGTTATAGAATTGAAATCCGTGTGTCCAATACCAATAACGCACACTTTCCTTGACATTTTTTTGTCACCAATTAAGTGGTTTTATTTTTTTGTTTTAAATATAGATACATTGTATTATAATTCACAAATTCGACAATTATCGAATTTCATATGATAAGTAATTAGATTAAGGATCGTATTAAAATTAATTTGAATGGAAAATTTTTTAATTTTCTTCAACTTCGACGATATTTTCTTAATTTTGGGAAAATTGCATTTACATGCTCTTTATAATGGATATAATCATCGCCGAATTCCTCAATACAATTATCCTCTTCTTCCTTAATCAATATTTTGAAGATTATATAGTACGCTACTGCAATAAAAAAAAGAATCCAACTATTTAAAATGCAAGCAACTCCTGGAGTTATGAATAGTATCCAAGAAGAGTAAAGAGGATGTCGTATATGTCCAAACACTCCTTTTGTGATTAATTCGATTACTGGTTGCTTAAATAATTTAATAATAATTCTCATCGATTTGATATAGATCATAAATCCGATCACGATTAAAATTGTGCCAAGAATAATGGTCAAAATAGGATTAATGGGAATCTGGAAAGCCGGATAAAGAAATACATACAAAAACCCAAAAAAACCGATGAATGGAATTAAATATATTACCATTCGAACACCAACACCCGCAAGCGTCATTTTAGTTTTTGATTTGTTGTTGGATTCATTATTCATATTTTTAATTAAATCTCTAAACTCTTAAAGTGTGTTCAATAAACTATAATTATATCAATTAAAAAAAAATGAAGTTGAATAACAAATGGCGAATGTTGAACCTTTTTTTTGGTGGACTGAAGAACAGAAAGCCTTTGCAGATAGAGTAGCGCAGTTTGTCGAAGATAACGTGGAAGAGGCAGAAAAATACTTTTGGAAACAGAAATTCCCCCACAATATCGTCAAAAAGGTCGCAAAAGAAGGCTTTTTTGGACCAGGAGTCCCAAAAAAGTATGGAGGTCTAGAATTAGGGGCGACTGGTAGTTGTATTGCTGCAGAGCAACTAGGCAGATTATACGCGGTCGGTCATGTGTTTACTGTTTCAATGCTCGCTGGTTTGGAACAGATCTTGCGTTTTGGCACGGAGGAGCAAATGCAAGAGTGGCTACCTTCAGTAGCAGATGGATCTGAGTGGGGAGCAGTGTGTATTACAGAGCCCTTTGCTGGCTCAGACACAGCTAACATTATGACAACTGCCGTGAAAGATGGAGACGAGTGGATTTTAAACGGAAAAAAACGAATGATAACAGGAGCAGGCGTTGCCGATAGATATTTTGTTTACGCAAAGACAAGTGAAGATCCCGATGTATTTAAGCAACGCGGACATATTTCCAGTTTTGTAGTTAAGAAGGGAATGCCAGGATTCACTGTCGAAAAAATTAATCCTTTAATTGGATTTGACAACGTCCCAAATGGTTATTTAGACCTGGATAATGTACGAGTGCCCGATTTTAATCGAGTTGGAGAGGTAGGGAAAGGCTGGGCGGTAATGATGGCAGGCTTAAACTTCGAACGTTTAATTGGGTCTGCGGTTATGATCGGTGGTGCGAAAGATATTTTAAAGATACTTTTTCATTATACCCAGCGCAGGGTTCAATTTGGGAGACCAATAAATCGGAATACAAATATTCAGTTCGATATTGCAGATGTAATAAGAATGTATAAGGTTGCGAAACTTTTCACATATCACACAGCAAAATTGCTCGACGATGGTCAGGAACCAATTGTTGACGCGTCGATTGCAAAGATGATGAACACCGAATACATGAGAGATATTGCCTTGAAAGCAATTCAGATTTGTGGGGGCGATGGGCTCACGAAATTTCTCCCTTTGGAACGAGTTTTACGAGAGTCGAAAATCGGTGAAATAGTTGCAGGCACTACGGAGGTCCAAAAATTAATAATTTATCGATTTTGTGCGATGCTTCCAGAGTGGAATGTACCTCTTAAATTGAGGTGGGACGACGAGGTGAATGCACCTCTGGTTTCATATCGCGATTCAAAATTTAAAGACATGGAAATCAACGAAGAAAACTTGTTGAAGGTAATCGCACACGACTACAAGATAAACCCAGGCACATACATGACCATGGACGATGTAAGGGACGATATCGGAGGAAGTCGAGTAAAAATTAAACAAACTGTCGAATCTCTCGAACAACAAGGTTTAATTGTTACTCACCGTGATCGAGCGGGAAAAATTGGACTCGTGAAGGCCACTTACACGGGATTAGCAAGGGCTTTCCCAAAGGAATATTATAGATGGTTCCCCAGTTGGTACGAGGACTCAGATAAATTCTAACTTTTTCTTTTTCTTTTTTTCCTTTTAAGTAAGAAAAGAACTTTTATATTATACCTCGAGGAATTTTTTTTAAAGAGTATCATAAAAATAGGTAATCTAAAAAATGGTAAAAAATAAATGGAGCAAGCATTTGCGATTTGTCCGTTATAATAATCTCGCTGAGATGGTTTTTGAATCATTAAAACTTAAGCCAAACCAAGTCGCAATGCGATGGTTTGCAGAAGATGGTGATACTGTCAATGAAGTTACTTATATCGAATTAAAAGATTACATTAGAGCAGCAGCCTTTGGAATATATTCATTAGGATTTAGTAAAAACGATCATGTAGCGATATGTGCAGATACTTCGCCAAAGTGGGCGTGGGCTGAACTTGGAGCTCAATGCGTTGGTTGTGTTACAACTGCGGTATACCCACAATTGAAACCAAAAGAAGTACAATATATCTTACAGGACTCAGAAAGTAAAATGATATTTATAGACAACCACGAAGAAACGCAGAATTTAGACAAGATTCTCTCGATTGAAAAAGAAATACCTAATATTAAGTACATCATTGTGTTTGACAAGTTTGATGATAAGTATAAAAGCGATAAGATAATTTCTTGGGACGATTTTATGGAACGGGGTCGAAAACTTGAAAAAGAGAAGCCTAATTTATTGGATGAACTCATCTCAAAAATTAAAGAAGGTGATCTTGCCGGTTTAATTTACACTTCTGGCACCACTGGGATTCCTAAAGGAGTTATGCTTACTCATAAAAATTTCCTTTCTAATGTAATGGCGACTCACGCGGTTGCGTTAACGCTAGAGAAAGGTATAAAACCATGGGAGGGTGAATCCATAACGTACATGCCTTACGCTCATAGTTACGCTCGAACTGTCGAGGAATATGGACTGTTATTTAATAG
>JAHQWX010000205.1 GCA_029856375.1 Promethearchaeia archaeon
TTGAAGCCTTAGAAAAAGTTATAAAATTTTTTAGCTAACATGGTAATCAAGAAAATTAATCCGAGTTGTTTACAAATAATGAATATTAAAATCGGAAATAAAATTGTAGGAGAAGAACATCCGGCTTTAATTATAGCGGAAGTTGGGTCAAATTTCAATCGAAGTTTAGAAAAGGCAAAGGAGTTAATTGATTTAGCTCTAGAATGTGGCGCAGATGCAGTTAAGTTTCAAAGTTTTATTGCTGAAAAAATTATTTGCAAAGAAGCTTTTGAAGGTCTTTCTTTATCATTTCAATCTACTTGGAAAAAATCTGTTTGGGATGTATATAGAGATGCTGAATTTCCTCGCGAATGGCACCAAGAACTAATTGATTATTGTAAAAATAAAGGAATTATCTTTTTTTCGAGTCCTTATGATATAGAAGCAGTAGACCTCTTGAATAATATCGGTTGTGAAGCCTATAAAATAGGTTCGGGAGAAATATCAAATCTCGGGTTCTTAAAGTACATCGCAGCCAAGGGAAAACCCGTTATTTTAGGTTGTGGTGCAACAAATTTATCGGAAATAGAGGAGGCGGTGAAAGCAATCCGATCGACTGGAAATAACGATTTGATTTTGCTCCAGTGTATTACAAATTACCCATCACCTATTGAACAGGCAAATGTTCGCGCAATGCTTACGATTAAAAGAGCCTTTCAATCCATAGTAGGATATAGCGATCATTCTACTGGAGATTCAGTAGTTTGTGCTGCAGTAGCATTAGGTGCTAAAGTTATTGAGAAACATTTCACCTTTGATAAGACTAGCGAAGGACCAGATCATCCACATTCATTAGATGGTCCGGAATTTAAATTAATGGTTAAACATATTAGGGAAGTTGAAGCTGCACTTGGAAGTTATGAGAAATTCGTTGTGGAAGCTGAAAAAGAAACAGTTTATCTTCAAAGAAGGAGTCTATTCGCCAAAATTGATATTTCGGAGGGGACAAAATTAACTAAAGATATGATTTCGATTTTACGACCTCAAGCTGGAATATTACCCAAATATGAAAATGAAATAATTGGATTAACTCTAGCAAGGTCGTTAAAGAAAGGGGATCCAATAACATGGGAAGTTTTTAAGTAATAATTTCGTATTAGGAGTTGTTTATGGTTAAATTTGTAATTCTCGGGGCGGGAATGACTGGTCTAAGTACAGCGTATCATTTAAAAAAAAATTACTTTCTTGCAGAAAAAACAAAAAATGTGGGAGGATTAGCCGGTTCAATAGAAATTAAGGGATATTTATTTGACTACGCCGAACATTTTTTACGAATTCCGAATAAATATTTGGAAGACCTTTTCAAAAAATTAATGGGCGATAATATTTTCTCTCAAGAACTAGTTAGTGCAATTTACTTTAAAAAAAAATATATTCCTTACCCCTTTCAAGAGAATATTCGAGAATTACCTCCTATAGAGCTTGAAAAATATGAAAAATCTTTAAAATCAAATCTAAAATCAGGAGATCAAAGAAAGCAAGAATTTGAATCTTTTGAGGATTTTATCTATTATCAATATGGAGGGTATATTGCTAATGAGTTTATGATTCCCTACAACGAGAAAATATGGAGTATAAAACCGAATGAAATGAATGCTTCGTGGTTTTTATCTTCCAATTTCATTCCTGTCTCAAATATTGGAAAAAAAAATAAACAAGCATCACCAACAGTAAACGAGCGCTCCAAAAAGAAGCATATAAGATGGTATCCAGTTAAAGGTGGATCTCAAGAATTTGGGAAAAGCTTCACCCCCTTTTTAAATCACTTGGTATTGAACCACGAGGCTATTCGAGTAGATGTAGAGAAGAAGGAGGTATTTTTCAAAAATGGGTTTTCAATAAATTACGAAGATCTAATTTCAACAATCCCGCTACCAGAATTATTAAATATAATTAATAATCTACCTTCTGAAATCCGAAGCTTAATTCCCAAGTTGAAGTATAACTCTGTTTATTGTATAAATTTTTGTTTAAACCGAAAGCTTGAACATAAATATCACTGGCTCTATTTTCCCCAAAAGGATATTCCATTTTCTCGATTATTTTTTTCTAGTAATTTCAGTAAAAATAACGCGCCAACTGGAAAGGGTTCTTGTTCTGCTATTATGACTTACCTTCCAGATTCAAAAATTAATTTAGAGAGATTTGAAGAAGAGACGATTCAAATCTTATTAGAACTGGGATTATTAAAAAATGAAACCGAAATTGTTGATAGAATCCCTATTAATATCAAGTATGGATTCACATTACCAACGATTGGAATTGAGAATCATTTGAAAAAAATAATGGAGTTCCTTTCTAATAACAATATATATTCAATTGGGAGATATGGCGAATGGAAATACTCGGGAATTGAACACGCTATTGAAGATGGAAGGAATATCGCTACAAGATTATCTAGGGGGATTTCAAATTAAGATATTAACAATTGGCGGTACTGGAATGCTTGGCGCGAGTTTAATGCTCGTGGAAACATCCCATAAAATGAATGGTACATATTTTGGAGAAAAGCCACAATCCAAAAATATGGTAGAACTAAATATAGTTGATGAAGATTGGGTGAATAAAATAATCAGAAAGTTTAATCCTGATGCAATTATTCACACCGCGGCTATAACAAATGTTGATATCTGCGAGCAAAAACCAGATTACGCTAGAAAAGTCCATGTACATGGAACCAAGAATTTAGTGCAGATCGCTAAGGAAATGGATATCTATTTTCTATATATATCGACGGATTCAGTTTTTGACGGTTCAAAGGGTAATTATTCAGAGAATGACAAACCTAATCCCTTAAACATATATGCAAAAACGAAATACGATGGTGAAAATGTAGTACTCAATTATTCCAACTCAAGTATAATTCGAACTAATATTTATGGTTATAATTGGTTACCAAAGAATAGTATTGCGGAGTGGATCTTAGACACTTTAATGAAGAACAAAACCATTAATTTATTTAGAGATGTGTTTTTTTCTCCCATTCTAGTTAATAACCTCACTGAGGCATTAATTGAAATAGTAGAACGCAATTTAACTGGAATTTATCACATTGCCTGCCCAGAAGGCGTGTCAAAATTAAATTTTGGGAGAAAACTTGCAAAGATCTATGAATTAAATGAGGAATTAATTAATCCCATCTCAATTTCAGAACTTAATTTAAAAGCTCCAAGGCCATTAAATCCTACTTTAAATTGCTCAAAAATTCAGCGCAAAATAAAGACTAAATTATTAAATGTCCGCGAAGGTTTATATAGTTTTAAAAATATTGGAATTTCGGGTTATTTAGAAAAACTAAAGGCACTCTAAGTGAATTGAATGGAATATTGTGATTTTGGGATTTATAAGATTTCTAGACTTGGTCTTGGAACTGTTCAATTGGGTTTAAATTACGGTATTGCAAACAGATTAGGAAAACCCAATAAAGAAGATGCTTATCAAATTTTAAGTGCAGCGATAAGCGGCGGAGTAAATTTTTTTGATACTGCTAGAAAATATGGAGATAGTGAGATCATTCTAGGTGAATATTTTTCTAGATTAAGACCAAAAGAGAATGTAATATATTGCTCAAAAATCTCTAATATTTCCACGGAAATCTCGAATGTTAAGGAACTTCAAGTGTATATAAATAATCAAATAAACCAAACTTTAAATCATCTCAGAATTTCAAAATTGCCATTTTATATGCTACACGATTCTAAAGATTTAAAAATTTATAACAAAAAAATTATAGAGATTTTAAACGAGTTAAAAGATGAAGGGAAAATCGCTAATTTTGGAGTATCAGTCTACACCGAGGATGATGTTAAAAATGTATTGCAATTCGATGATATCAGCGTTATCCAGATTCCCATTAATATCTTTAATTCGAAACTCCATATAGAAGGGTACATCAAAGAACTTGCGGAGAAAAAAATATTTATAATAGCAAGAAGTATTTTTCTTCAAGGTCTTTTTTTTTTGGAACCCGAAGAAGTAAAATTAAAGGTTCCCGCTGCCGAGCAGCCTATGAAGGAGTTAAGGGAATTTGCTAAGAAAATTCGTTTATCTATCGACGAACTTGCTTTAGGTTATGTGAAATCAATACCAGAAATATCAACCATAATAATAGGAGCAGAAACACCCGCTCAAGTGAAAAGAAATATCTCTCTATTTAACGAAACGATGTTATCTAGGACTATAATCGAAGATTTAGGAAATTTATTTGCCAATTTACCTAATAATGTTGTTAATCCTTCACTATGGTAAATATATTTCTATTTTGGGGCATAATTTCTCAAAAAAAAATAAATTTATGTGTCAGTTTGACAAATTTAATAAATTGATAGGAATTATTTACCTTGGATTCAATACACTTAACTAAATAGAACATGAAAAATATTTTAATAATTATTCAAGCAAGAATGGGGTCATCCCGCCTTCCAGGAAAAATTTTAAAGGAAGTTTTAGATAAACCGCTCTTATATTTCTTAATTAAAAGACTTAAGTTAGTTAATACGCCTAATAAACTAATAATTGCAACAACCACTTCAAAAAAAGACGATCCTATTGTTGAATTTGCCAAGAACCATAATATAGATTATTATCGTGGAAGTGAGGACGATGTTCTTGATCGATATTATCAAACAGCGTTAAAATTTGATGGTGAAATTAT
>JAHQWX010000206.1 GCA_029856375.1 Promethearchaeia archaeon
ATATTTTTGGTGAACCGCTTGAAAATGGAGATCAAATCCTCGAATTAAAGGTTCAAGATATACTCTTATCTGATCACGCAGCGGATTACTTTATAAAAATTTCGCAATTTATCGACGACGAATTAAAATCATTTTATGACATGAACTCATTTTACAATATCAAAGACCGTACAAATTTAATTGGCCAACTTCTAGTCGGATTAGCACCACACACTTCAGCCGGAATAATTGGCAGGGTAATTGGTTTCTCTTCTGCTAGGTCAATTTACGCACATCCATTTTGGCACGCTGCAAAAAGAAGAAATTGTGATGGGGATGAGGATGGACTAATGCTTCTAATGGATTGCTTAATCAATTTCTCTCTACATTATTTACCCAGCAAAATTGGTGGAAAAATGGACGAACCTTTGGTAATTTCTGTTAGACTGGATCCCAACGAAATCGATTCTGAAGCGCACAACATCGATACTCTTTCTCGATATCCTTTAAGATTTTATGAAAGCACGGAGAAATATCTACAACCAACAGAAATTTTAGATAGTATGGAATTAGTCAGCACTCGACTCGGAACTGAAAGGCAATTTGAAAAATTTAGCTTCACTCATCCTACAGATTCAATAAATTCCGGTCCCCACACCACCTCTTACAAATTATACGAAAGTATGGATGAAAAAATAGAAGCACAACTACACCTGGCAAAAATTATTAAGGCAGTTAACGCTCAAGATGTTGCAAGACGAATTTTAAAAACTCATTTTACACCAGACATATTAGGGAATCTTCGAGCGTTTGCGACTCAAGGTTTTAGATGTGTAAAATGTAACGAAAAATATCGAAGACCACCTTTATCAAGTGGTGGATTATGTATTAAATGCGGAGCAAAAATCATTCTTACGGTAAATCGAGGGGGTATTGAAAAATACATTCCCAGATCGTTAAAGATAATCGATGATTTTAAATTGGACGAATACACAAAACAACGGATGGAATTAGCTGAATCTTATGTAAAATCCGTTGCGAACAATCCAAAAATCAGACAGCACCAACTATCTGATTTCTTTTAGTTTGATCTCAAGTCTAGACTTTTTAATGCGTTAAAGCAAATGTCTATGCATCCATTTAAAACATCTGCCGAGCATCTATCTGGAGTGTCTAACGCAGAATGAATGTATTTGAAGTCTTTGTCGGACGATATGCATGTTATCTCCATTTTCTTATCCGCTTTCTTTGCGAACGATTTCAAAACCATATGATCGCTCCCAGCTCCAAAAGGTATCTTTGCCATCACAACAGGAATTTTTAACTGATTTGCAGTCGCTTCTAAGACTTTGTTCAAATTTTCGTTCATTGGTTTTTTAGAAATGATACCTATTTTGTCTACAATTCCGATATAAGTGCCGACCATGTCGATGTTTATATTATACGAGTTCTCTAAATCGTATTCTTCCTTTAAATTGTCGAAATTCTTAACGCAAAATTCCTTAGAACCCCACAATCCCAATTCCTCTGCTCCACACCATAAAAATATTAAATCGTAGTTTTCTAATGGCTCTTCTTTTACTCGTTTCGCAACTTCTAATAAAACTGAAATCCCAGTTGCGTTATCAATTGCTCCCACTGAACCATTTTGCTTCTTACTTAATATCAAAATCACAAATGGCGCAGCACAGAAGATGCTAAGAATGACCGTAACCGCCCTAAATAATTCAAAAAGAGTACCCATATCAAATAGTGACCATATTGCTAGTATAGATGTAATGAATAAAAAAACTAAGGCTAAAAAACCACCTAATAACATTATCTTTTTCGATTTTGCTCCTAATGAAGTACTCACTGAATCCCAATGAGCCGAGAAAATAATTAATTTTCGCGAATTCTTTTCTTGAGTTCCCTTTAATTTTGCTGTTATGTTTTGACTTACTTTTTTTTTCCCAACCATAAATAATCTTGTCATATCCAATATGAACTTAATAGCGAAATAGATAATCCCGATAAGAAGAAAATCGAAAAAAATTATTAAAATTGGAATCGTAAACAAAAACAAATTAAACAAGATAATATATATTAAAACAATAAAAAACGCTAATTTCATCAAAATTGAAGTGCTAGCGGAGTAAGTAAAACTCTCAGTTTCGTGTTTAATTCCAGCTTTTTCTAAAAATCCCCGAATATAGTTAATGGCTTTAACCTCACCGGGTGATGATGCCATTCTGTGAAACGAGAGGTTTTTTATGTGGTTTAACGCAGAATTAGAATCACTCATGAAAATCATACCGAAGATGTTTAGTGAGAGAGGTGGGATTTTCGAATAATGGCGAAACGCACTTTTTTTTCGAACCCACGAAGGCCTATGCCACTGGAGCCTCAGTCCAGCACCGTATCATGCGGGTAATTTCCACAATTTGACCAGGCTTGGCGACTCTCTCAGTTTTCAAATATTATATATATACTTTAATCCCATTTAGAGCTTATTGGCAAACAAATTTAAATCTTGATAAATTTAAAAAGTTAATTAATAATGTCAAAAAAAGAAATTCTTTCATTTATTGCTGAAAATCCTTCAATTATTATCCCAATAAGGGCTTTAAGGGATGGTCCTTTAAAAGAAGCCACCCTAAATAAATTTTTAACGGTGAAATTAAAAGGTAAGAAGCTATCTTTACCTCAATTAATAAAAAACCTCGAAGACAAGAAAATTATATGTTCATTTTTCCACCAAGACGATAAATCTAAATATTTTCTCCTTTTAAAAGATGTGTATAGCTTAAGAATACCACCAAAATCTGTACTGAACTTGTTGGATGATAGTTCAATTCCAAAGGATATAAGAAAAATTTACAGAAAACAACTTGATTCGTTCTTTAAGTCATACGCCAAATCAAAAAACCTAGGCGATGATTCTATTCCACTGAAAATTTTCTCCAACGCAAATTATCTCGCAATAGTCAACGCTCTAAAAGAAAAGATTATTCCCCTTGACGAATTGCAGAATAATTTTAAAGGAATCACTCAAAATCTTAAAGAAATATTAAAAGAAATGGAGAAAATGGAAATAATCACAATAATCAAGGAATCTGCTAAACTTCAGAGAGGGTGGATGTTTTTAAAAACTGATTTCGAGTTAAATGTTTTCTTCCCAGAATACCTAATAAAAAAAATATCAGAAAAGCTAAAAAAAGCCTTAATTGGTAAAAATCTCGCTCTAAAAGCCTTGTATTCCTTGAAATATTTCTACCTTAAGAACGAAGATCCAGAGAAATTCGAGAAAATTACACAAAAGATTAAAGATCTCGAAGAACAAATTTCGAACGCTACATCTCTTACTCCTGGAGATAAAGCAAAAATAATCAAAAAAATAGTCAAATTATGCGACGAGATAGGGGAAATTGAAAAAAAACATAACTGGGAGAGAATCTTTGAAAAATTAATTCTGCAGTAGAACTTAATTATTCTTCTTCCATAAAATTAAAAAAATCTTGTATCTCTAACTCCATTTCTTTAAAAATATCGCCCCGTGTTTTTAAAGAGTCAACTTCTATTTCTAGATCTTTTATTCCTTCGTTGATTTTATCTATAGAAAAGTCCAATATTTTCCTTTTAAGTTTATTTAATCCTTCTTGGTCAAATTCTACAACTGTCTTTATTTTGTGTTTTCGTTTTTCTGACACAAATTTACATATATCTCTGTCGACCCACTTATTTAGTATTTCTCTAACGACTTTATGAATAATGGGAAATTTTGTCTTCTCTTTATCCATTTTATCCATAATAATTTTGGCGATCTGACTTGATGGGAATATTGTAGAGTAATATTTTGCGTTAATTCGAACCACATATTCGCAAATAATTTCCTCAAATATTTCTTCGTTTTGTAATAGATTTTGAATGCCTTTATTGTAAGAACTAAGTTTTTTATCGCTTAATTTCATCACCAAATTTTTAGAAAAATCTTCTGAAATTTAAATAAAATATAACCTAAAAAATTTTTATTATATTTGATAAGATTTATTTTGATTTTATAGTAACTTAATAATAAGGTACGAAGTATATATCTTCAATACAATGTCGGTCGATAGAAAAAAATTAGAAGCGTTATTAAAGTGGTATTTTCAATCCATTGGTAAAGATCTCATTGCTTCTATTATTGTCGATAGAGAGGGATTAGTATTAGCATCACAATCGCGCGGTGAAAGCGTTGATGAAGAATTAGTAGGAGGTCTTTCGTCGCTAATCGAGCCAGTATTAAGAAGAATAACTCAAGAATTTAGTTCTGGAAATTTTGGCACCGGCACTTTTGATACTGAAGAATATAGGTTAATATTTTGTGAAGCTGGAGAAAATGCGATATTTGTTTCTGTTTTAGACGCCGTGGCGATGATTGATCCCGTATATCCTTACGCGTATCTCACAGCTGAAAAAATAGCCCGAATATTCGATGGAAGAGAAGTAAGTCCGGTAATTCCTAATCTTTTTAAGTCAACAGGACCAGAAAAAATAAGTCCAAAAAAAGGAACGCTCCAAAAAATAAGTGTAAAATCCGAAGAATATGCTTTCAAATTAATACTTGGTGGTGATGGAGGCGTTGGAAAAACTTCTATGGTCATGAGGTTCGTCCAAGGTAGTTTTGCCGATTCATACAAGGCTACTATTGGTACTAATATCCATAAAAAAGAATGC
>JAHQWX010000207.1 GCA_029856375.1 Promethearchaeia archaeon
CGGGCCAATTAATAAACCACGGCATAAAGGTAATATTATCTATATCTAAATGACATCCGCAGTAATGTCCTTTCCCTTTCGCTTCCATAATCATGTAGTTTTCTTTTAACGGTTCTGTATTTTTTCCCCCCAGTACATTAAACGAAACTGCATTTGCTTTTGAATATTTTTTACCCTTTTTAGGATTTATTTTTCCAGTAGTTGGGTTCTCCCGTCTCCATTGTGCGTGAAAACGACCATAATCTTTCTCGTTTTCAAATCCATCCTCGTAGATCTCAAAATCAATATAGTAATATATTCGGAAAGTTTTGTTATTCTCGTTTTCCAGCGTAATTTTAAATCCTTTTGAAAAAGGCATTGGCCACCAACAATTAAATCCTTTTCCTCGTTGAGGAGACATCTGAAAAGGTGCTGAAACGAAATTTCTTTTTAATCCGTGTCCCATCCCAAAAAAATCACCAATGGGAACTTCTACGCTTGGTTTATCGTCTGGTTCTCCGTCCCAATACATCCTAACTATAACATTTCTAAGATAATGCTTCTTGGGGAATACCAAGAACCCCATACACATGGTAGTGCACCAAATGTGTTTAATAGAGCCTGCGCCTTGAAACTCTCCCATAACATGGGTCTCTCCTGGTTTTATATCAGCCCAATCGAAATTCCCTCCGCTTTTATCGTAGCTTGAGATTCGCGATCGTTTAATCGAATCGGGTTGGATTTTAGCAATATCGTCTAGACTTGATTTTCCTAACTTCATACTTAAACCCATAATTGTAATTTTAAAAAATTAACGACAATATGATTACTTAATTTCGTTAATTTAGAATTTAATTATTTCAAATAAACATGCAATTAGCGTGATACTTATGGCTCAAGAAGGAACTGAAGTAGAATCTATTAAACCTCGAGTCCCAAATTACAATTTGAATTTATTCTCAATCTTTACTGCGTTTATCGGTTTATCTACATTCTATACCGTAGAGTCCCAATTTTTAAACTCGTATATAATTAAGGTTTTAAACGAAAGCGCCTATCTTGTTGCTTTTATGGTTAGTTTTTCAGCTTTAGGTGGTCTAATCTTTTTTATTCTCGCTGGATCTATATCGGACGGTCTCCCAAATAACAAATGGGGTCGTCGTCGTCCTTTCGCATTAGGGGGTGTTTTAGCGGGATTTTTTATGGCGTTGATACCTTTTCAACCGACTTACTTCATGGTCTTCTTCATTGATGTGGTTTTGCTTGGAATATTTGGAAATATGGCAAACGCTGCGAGAAAAGCTGCGATTCCCGACATATACCCAATAGAAACGCGCGGTTCCGTGAATGGATGGATGTCTCTCGCAGAACTTTTAGGTGGTGCGATAATATTAGGAGTTTCTTTTTTAGCTTTAGCTCTATTTCCAGTAACAGAAACTCAAGTAGGTGATCAAATTGTGTATTCAGACGCCGAACCACTGCATTTAATTACATTAATTACTGCTGGTGTGATGACATCAATTTGTTGTCTTATATTCTACTTAAGTCTTCGGGAACCAAAGATTGATTACGAGCCAATACGCTGGACTATTGCGATTAAGAACACTTTTAGCGTCAAGGAATTGAAGCAAAATAAATCGTTTATGAAATTTATGTTTATAACAATGTTCGTTCAAATAAGCAAGTACACATTCGAACCTTATTTAATGACGTTTGTGATGAGTTCGGTAATCAGTACGCTACAAGTTGGGCTGTTATTGATTTGTTATGGAGGAGGTATGGCATTGGCTTTTCGTCTTTTTGGGCTCTTACTTGACAAAAATCCTCGAAAAAAAATAACATTAATTGCAGTACTATTTATGGGAGGTGGATTTTCTTTAGTTGGGATTTTTGCTAATTTAAATAATCTTGGACCTCTAGAAATAACGATGTCATGCATTGGTATCTTTTTAGGATTCTTCGGATATAACGGTTTAATTATTTGTCAATACACTTGGGCTCAAGACCTATTTCCAATTGAAGGGAGGGGTAAATACGCCGGAATATATAATGTCGTATTTACTATTAGCCAAGTTCCAGGAGCATTTCTGGGTGCGTGGCTTTTTGAATCGTTTGGAATACAATATGTATTTCTTGGTGCGGGTATAATTGCAGTTTTATTCGGGCAATTATATCGACTCGCCGATGAAACTTACTTAAAAAGAGAAATTAATCAACAAGACTAATCGTAATATATGTAATTAATTCGAAAACCGCGTTTATAAATATTTAAATAATTATATAACAATATCAATTCAATAATGTCTAAAAAGCAAGTGTTTGTGTTCGCGTTCATCGGGCTGTTAATTCTATCAAATGCGATTCTTTTAGTAGCTGCTTTGTTCCTTTTTCCTGAGCATTGGGGGTCTAAAAGGACGATGTTATTCATTCATCCAGACGATTCAAGAAATAAAGGCGGTTATTTTCTTGTAATCGACGAATTACAACCTAGATCTCAGATTTTTGATGTTGACTGGGTTTTTCATGGAAGGGGCGAAATGGAAATCGGAGAGAATTTAAATTCCGTTAAGTATTCAACTCAGAGTTATTTATCTTCAGATGAAATAGCGTTGAATATTTCGTTTCTTAGTCCGATAAGAGAAATAACAACCCACCAGGGATTATTTTCTCCAGAAGAACATTTTGAAACTGACGACTCAACACCAACCTATTTTAAAGCGAAATACGCTGGAAGCACAAATCCAATCATGGGAGTTGTTTTATATCCGGATAATGAGGCGGACGCAACAAAAACTGTACCAAAAATGAGTGCTGTAGGATCAAATGAAATTGGTGAAATAAGCGAATCTGACTTAGTTTATTATCAAATTAGCCGACAGTCAAAGACTTTCTCAACGCCTAACGACATCGTCACAGATGCAAAAGTATTTTTTGTTCGCAAAAATACAAGCGATGGAATTGAATACTTTTTCGTTCAAGATTCCTCCGAATTTTCCTTTGAAGGCATTCAATATTTCAAAAGTACTGTTCCAATCGACAATCTTGTAATAAACTACGATAATTACATGAACGAAATTAGCGGTATCATAAATCTCGATGTATATCGCTCCTTAATTGAGGAAGAATTAATTGAAGGTGAACTGCTTGTTCCCCACTATGTCGAGATATATGTCCCGTTTCAAGCTAAAAACTTAACGCTTGATGGAGCAGATGCCGAATTTACGCAGACCGGTTCTACTTTAAGATTTGATTTAGAAAGCTATCATCAGTTTCATGTTAGTAGAAACCTTTTAGCAACGCCAGCAGCTCACGAGGAAACCAATCCACTTCGTAATAAAACAGTGGGAGGCTCGTATCCAAATAAACAAGAATGGGAATTCGATATAGATACAATAAATGAATTAGATCACCCTTATCTTTTATTCAACGAGAGTGAGCTTACTGATTTGAAATACAAAATCAATAATCCATCTAAACCTTGGAAAGAGTGGTACGATTCGTATACTAGCAATATAGATAGTTTAGTAGCAACAGCAATAAGCTCATGGGACGAAGATGAGAGAGTATATCCTACCCGAGCGCTTGCGCTAAAATATGCAATTAGTGGTAGTGGTCTCTACTTAAACAAACTTAAAAATATCTTGCTCGACATGAGGTCAGTCCAAAATTCTTACTCCCAAGATCTTAGGAGATCGTACGCTGTTCAAGCTTATTCAATTGCGTACGATATCATAAGGGAAGACATTTCGCCTGAGGAGAGAACAAAAATACTCGATCTTTTAGAGGAACACGCGTATCCGCTATCCCTCACGGATTTATATTCAGATAATAATCACATTGTAGTAGATGCGGGAGGTTTAGGTTTAGCTGGTCTCGTATTGAAAAACAAAGAATTTATTGATATCGCCATAGAGTCAATACTGAATTATTTGTATAAAAAAGTCCGAGCTGACGGTGCTTCCTACGAAGGGCAAAGTTATCTTGGTTTTGCGTGGAGAGAATCAATGGAATTCATGACCGCGCTTAAAAGATTAGGGGGATATAATTTCTTTAACGATACGAGATACCTTAACAGTCTAAATTTCATGGCAAATTCGTTTAGTCCATTGTCTACACCTCCCTTATTCGAAGACGCCACAACCAATCCACGCTGTAACGATATCCTTCTAATGGCCGCATCCCAAATAGAGAATCAAGAGAATGCACAAGAATATCAATGGTTGTGGGAATTAAGGTCGAACAATAAGGATTTGCTTGGATTGAATGATTACGATTATCTTCTGGGTGCGAGTCCCTCCGATAGAAGAATATATTGCTATAGATGTAATAATAAGCTTATCGCCACGCAACCAGATTATACTAGCCAAGTATACAAAGACTCAAATATGGCGATTCTGCGATCTGGTTCTGATACTAATTCGATTTATATGTCGTTTTCGTGTAAAAATTATTCGCAATCCCACCCACATTACGACGAAAACTCCTTCGAAATTTGGGCGTACGGTGCTTGGTTAGCAATAAATCCAGGATATCCTGGATGGGGAAAAGAAGGACATAATTTCGCGGTAAGCACAGAAGCCTCAAACACTTTACTAATAAATAATTATGGGCAGTTATATCCACATGCGGGAGGTTTAAAATCTTCTATAATCTCACCCTATTTTGATATG
>JAHQWX010000208.1 GCA_029856375.1 Promethearchaeia archaeon
CTAGCTAAGTTCCCAGTCTCTTTAGTAACGTGCAAACATCCCGCTATTGTGATACCTACTAAAGGTTTTTCTTTAGCGAATCTTTCTCTTAAGACTTTAGAAGTAACAGGCATTTTATTTTCGGCGATATAAAGGGCTTCTTTACCTTTCTCGGCTAAACTTTCGTCCGCAACTTTATAATTTACCATTTGATTAATCACTAATTTTTTATATTTTTGTAACAATAAAAAAATAATTAAAATATAAATCTTTTTTTGGTTGAATACAAATATTTATATATTAAACTTAACAAATAATTAATAGCAACTTAAAAAAACACAAAAGTGTAATATTTTGAGTAGTATTAGAGATCAAATAGAAGCACAACGCTTCATCAAAAACTTAACTGGCACTTCCAAATTTATTATTTCAAAAAATTCACGTGAGATAGGTGTTTCTAGGCAGACATACCAAAACAAACTTAAAGGATTGAAGGATCGAAAAATAATTACTAATTATACAATAAATATAAATCCAAATATTCGCCCAAATAATTTGAAATTTATAATGCTCGAAATCAAAACTAATCCAAAAGAACCTAATCTGGCGCACGAATTGCTAAATATTCCCCAATTGAGAATGTTAGACGGAATTTTTGGAGAATATTCTCTTTTCGCTTTATGTATCTTTAAGTCTCCTAACGAATATTATCAAACCTTAAACGCAATTGATAATATTATGGCGAAATCGTACTTTAAAAAGTATAAAATAGTAGAAACAATTAAGGTGTTTAAGACAAATGGAATTAGTCTGAGCAATTTGGGAGTTACTTTTAAGGAGCACGCTGTTTTGGTAGAGCTAGTAATTGCAAATAAAATCAATTTAAATCAAATTGCTAGTAATTATGCAGATGTCGAATACGATCCTGAAAAATTCCCGGGTCTTGTTATGAGGTTTGATGAGCCTCGCGCAACAATTTTAATTTTTTCGACTGGAAAAATGATTGTCACTGATCTAAAGGATCAATCTGAAGTAGAGAAAGTAGTTGACAAAGTAATTCAAAAGATTTCAAGCATTGGAGTAAATGTAAATAAGAAATATATTGACCAGCATCATGAAATCGACAATATTGATTATGAAATACTAAATATTTTGCGGGACGGTCAAGGCCATAAACCAATATCCACATACGAGATAAAAAACATCTTCAAGGAGCAGCATCAAACAGAAATCTCACAATCTACCATACATAATAGAATCAAAAAACTCGAAAGAATCGGAGTAATTCTAAACTATACAGTCAATTTTCACCCCAAGAAAATAGGGTATAAAGGTAAATATATTCTCCGAATCAAACCAAAGGATCCTTCAAAATACGATGAACTCGCTTTAAAACTTGAAAGGAATCAATATATAACCGATTTATTCAGAATTGGTGAACAATACGGATTGTTTGCCATCGTGCGAGTAAAAAAGGTCGAGGATTATGGTAAATTTATACGAGATCTCTACGAAACCGAAGATATTGAAGATACTTTCACAAATTTTGTACTCGACGAATTAATACCATATACAAACTTTGTAATTCCCTAAAGATCTTTAATCAAAACATTCATTTTCCTTTTTTTTAAAATATTATAAATATAATATTTAAAAACAAAATAGGGATAGAAATTAAAAAAATTTATCAAATATTACAATATAAATAATTCAGTATGCGCGTTAAAAAAGTAAAGAAGAGAGGGAAACATAAAAAAAGCGGAGCTGAAGCGTTAGCAGAACCAGGTGTAGGTGCTGCTTTTGTTAGAACTTCTTGGATGTCGAAGTTAAACAACAAAAGTAAAACAAAAAAGGATAAAAAACTCAAAAAGTACGATAAATCAAAATCTAAACCTACATAATTCGCTATTGTGTTTAATTTCGGAAAAATTTATTATGTTTTACCTAATATTTTTCAATGATAAATTGTGAAAGGATTTTTTGAAGTTTCGAAATTTAAAGGTGGATTTGGGAAAATCGGTCGCATTAATTTAATTCACAAGGGGAATCGATACATAAAAACGCCCGAT
This sequence comes from Promethearchaeia archaeon, assembly GCA_029856375.1. Lineage (GTDB taxonomy): Archaea > Asgardarchaeota > Lokiarchaeia > Sigyniarchaeales > SOKP01 > 6H3-1. The sequence goes on from JAHQWX010000208.1 coordinate 2,049, forward strand.
TTGATAATCCCTGTAAATTCTCATTTAATTAAAGATATTGAGTTTATAGATGCACTAAAACATCATAGTCTCATTAAATTTTTAAATTTTGACGAATTTGGTAAGAAACTCGCGAAATCACCCTTTAACGATAAACAAGCGTGGGAAAATTTGTTTACATATTACGGGATCGTTTATATTAATAGCGGGAGCTTCGAAGCTTTCGAACACGAGCTGGAAAATTTTGTATTAAAGGAAAACTTCAAAAATATATTTCCAATAATTCCCTATAATGTCCCTACGACTGCCTTAAACCGCGATTTTGCTACGAAAGAAACACAAAACTACCTTGGAAAATGCGAAATTCTCTTGGAATCTCATAAGGATATTGATTTCGGTCTGAGCGTGAAAATTTTCGATAATTTTTCTCTATTAGAATACTATATTGAGTTTATTAAAAAGCACGAGAATGTCAGGGCAATACACTTTAGTGATCTGTTCGACAATTTGAAAAATTTCAGGAACATTTTAAACACAATAATTAAATTCCGACAGAGCGTCGATAATAACCTATTATATATCGCTTCAGGTAAAATCACACCGGTGATGTATTCAATGTTGGTATATTTAGGATTCGATTTGATCGACGCAACTTATATGTTTACGCTTGCGCGAGACGGACTTTATAATATTGATGAGAAAGCGATCCCTTTACGCAAGCTACAATTCATACCGTGTTCCTGCAAGGTATGTCAATCAACCTCGATAGAATCGATCCACAATAAGAGCATGAGACAGTTGGAATTCCTATACTTACACAACATCCTTTCTGCGCTATCTTATATGAATAAATTGAAACAATTTATTGCAACAGAAGATTTCAGAGGATTTGTCGAGAAATCCTCTCTCAGCGATTCGTACCTAACTTCTATGCTGCGGATATTGGATCGAGACCATATTGAAATCGTTAAGCAATACACTCCCGTTCTACAAAAAGTGAAAAAAGTGAGCTGTATTAGTGAGATATCGAATGATCGCCCAGATTTTCGCGAGTTCAGGAGAAGAGTGGTTAATAACTTCGATCCAGAAGCATATACAAAACTAATCGTATTAATTCCTTGCTCCGCAAAAAAGCCCTATTCGAGTTCGAAATCGCATAAAAAACTATTGAGGGTGCTGAGAGACACTGCAAAGTCGAAATTTCCTTACATTCAAGAGTTCGTTATTACTTCCCCCTTAGGTGTCGTTCCACGACAATTGGAGGATGTTTACCCCGCAAATTCTTACGATATTTCTGTAACTGGCGTGTGGAGCGAAGAGGAAATAAAAATCTCCTCGAACATGCTCGTTGAATTATTATCCAACTATCCTAAGGCAATTCCTATAATTGCTCACATTGAAGAAAATTACAAACCCATAATAGAGAAAGCGAAGATTAAGTTAGATTTGAATGTTTTTTACACCGATACTTCCTTAGGCATCACGGAAAAGGAATCTCTGATTTCATTAGAAAACGCGACGAGACAATTCGTTGAAAAATTTGAAGGACCAGAATTAACTAGTACCACTAACACTGAGACAAGAAAAGTACTCGCTTTAATCGATTATTATCTGGGAAAAGGTCATAGCAAGAAAATAATAAAAGAAAACATTAATTTAATTACTCATAAAAATAAAGATATCCAATTTATTCGCGATCGAAATTCTAACGAATTAATTGGCAAGTTTAGGCGCTCTACCGGTCAATTACTGTTAACTACGAGCGTTATCGAGGCTTTATTACCACTTAACGATATTGAAAATTTCGTGGTGTTTAATGGAGATCGAATAAATGGAAACACCATTTTTCGTCAAGGATTAGTCGAGTATGGGCGTGATTTGCAACCAAACGATTTAGTAATCGTGTTAAATGCCACGAAGGAAAAGATCGTAGGAATGGGAACCATGTTAGTTGGGACAGAGTTTATTAAGAATTCAAAAACCGGGAAAATAGTTGATGTGTATGAGTCAAGAAAGTGAATCGCCGTTAATCTCGGGAAAGATTAGAGATATAAGACAAAATGCACTCACGAGAATTAAGAAAAGAACCAATAACTACGATCTAAATAAACCAGTCTCGTTTTGGATAAAGCAAGACCGGCTATTAAACGAGATTGGAAAGGAGCTAACAATAATTTTAAGAACTCGAGGGTGCAAGTGGGCCCTCGGAGATAGCGGCGGGTGTTCAATGTGCGGTTATATTAGGGACGCCAATATAGAAAATGTTAGTCCCGAACAAATTATTAACCAATTCGAGTACGCACTTCGGAATTCTATCGAAGAAATCAAGAACGACTCGTTGAATTATATTGTAAAAATCTTCAATTCTGGAAGTTTTTTTGACGATTCGGAGATGCCCAAAGAAGTGAGAGAACACATATACGAGAAGATTGCCCAGATCGATAAATTTAAGGAAGTTGTCGTCGAATCTCGTCCAGAATTTGTGAATCAAGTCGTTTTAGACGAATTGAAAAAGAATTTACCGAATAAATATGTGGAAATTGGTATTGGATTAGAGACCACAAACGATTATATACGAACACACTACATTAACAAGGGTTTCCTTTACTATGACTT
>JAHQWX010000209.1 GCA_029856375.1 Promethearchaeia archaeon
CGAAGATTTAGAAATGCGGATTCTGTCCGGTGTTAATAGAAATTATAAACAAACGCGATATGGGGATAGTCCTTGGCAGCCAAAGCCTCCCGAAGCTGTCGATCCAAAATTCAATTTAAATGCAGTTCCAGCATTCTATTTTTTTAACAAAAATGGAGAATATGTGGGTAGGATCGTGGAACGCCCAAGAAAGTTTGGGACCATCGAAGAAGAAATCGCCGACATATTAAAATTAGGACCTTAAATCGATAAATATTTCTTGTTTTTAATCTATAAAGCCAAATAATATATACTCTAAATTTTCATTAGAATTTTGTGCCGGGTAATAAAATTTTTTTGTTTGGATTAGACTTTGCTGGAAAAACAACCTTATTGAGTTTTCTTAAAGGGACTCCAAATCCTAATCCATCGCCGACTAAGGCTTTTAATGTCGTTCAAATGATTGTTAACGACTCAGAGTTTCACATTTGGGACGCTCCCGGGCAAATTAATTACCGAAGCACTTGGAAAGAAAATCTCAGAAAATCAAATATTTTGCTGTTCATATTAGATACATCCGATTTAGCTCGATTTAGGGAAGCAAAGGACGAATTTGATAAAATCATAAACGATTCACAATTGCGCGGTGTTCCACTAATATTTTGTTTTCATAAAATGGACATCAAAACTTCCGACGATAACCTAAAGAGAGCACAAGACATTTTCAATCTGCACAATATGAAAGACCGCTCAGTTTTTCCTCTGGCGACTACTATTAAATCCACTAAATCAATAAATGAATTAAAAGATATTATAGTAAAACTTGTTATTAATTCGCAGAAAATTGCTTTTAAAGCAAGAACTAAAGATTTTCTTAGTCATTAGTATACAAAAATTTTCATAAAAGCGAGTTTTTTCTCAATTGAGCTTTTATTTCTTTAGGATTATCGGCGTTAATAATATCAACTTTCCATTTTTTAGCGTATTTTAAGAAGCGCTCCGTTCTCAACGCCCCTAAAATTATTTTGATGCCTTTTTTGTGGATTATTGAATTAAACTCTTCGTACATAAATTGCCCATCTAAGCTAATATATTGTATCTTGTACGGTTTAACTAACAAACGATACGATAGAGGTGCTATTATTCGATGTAATCCCAAATATTTGCCAAGAATCCTACCAACATTCCCTACTATTAATCGATAAATAGCGTAGTCTAATTCGGGTGCGATCGAATAAAACGCGTTTAAAATCTTTCCCGAGGAGCTTTGGATAATTACTTCTTTTTCCATGTTATACTTCCTGATTAGTTTATAGATTTCGGATTCTATGCCCCTAGATTTTAAATCCAGTATAGACTTAATTTTTCCTTTAGCTAATGTAAAGTATTCTTCGAGCGTGAGTATTTCTTGTCCGTCTTTATAACGAAAGGATTTAAGCTCGCTTAACGAATAGTTGATAACCTTACCTTTCCCATTTAACAAACGATTTATTTTTCTATCGTGGAAAACTACTGGAATTCCATCAACCGTCCTTCGAACATCGAGCTCCACATAATCCAAATTTTCCTTAATTGCCCTTAAAAATCCCGATTTAGAGTTCTCAATTTCCTCGCCTCTATATCCTCGATGGCCCGAAATTAAAATTGTAAAATCACTGTTTTTGCAAGTTAATTTTATAATTATCTTTATGCTCTAGACAAATTTAAAATCTGAAAACTTAAAAATTACTAATATTTAGGTTTGAATTATATGTTTGAATTATTATTATGGCTAGCATTATTTACAGCTGGCTATTTATTAATCTATTTTGCGGCAGATTTTTTTATAGATAATTTAAAAGAATTAAGTTTGACTTACAAGTTATCTCCATTTGTTGTTGGATTAATTATACTTGGAATCGATCCCGAAGAATCAATCGCGTCAATAATTGCAGCGCTAAACGGGCTTACTTATATTTCTGTTGGAAATGTGATTGGAAATTCTATTATTTCTCTAACCTTATGCTTTTCTCTCCCCGCTCTTTATTACGAAGTCAAATTCAAACGAGTATCTCAATTTTATTTTTGGCTAATTTATGTCTGCTTGATTGCGATGTTAATGGGTTTTTTCGTTAGTTATGGCTTTTTTATTTCATGCATTATAGCCTTGATTGTGTATTTTGTTTACCTTTATAGAAATTTCAAGCATTTCTCTGAAGAGGATGTGCAAAGGCTCATTAAAGATAGAGAATTCGAAGAAGAGAAGGAGGAAGGCGAAGAAGTAAAATCCAAAGTAAAAATGATTTTGTTTGTTATTATTAGTTTTTTATTTATTTTTCTGGGTGGAGAATTACTTATTTTTGCAACCGATAAAATTATAGAACTTACAGGAATATCTGAATCACTATTTGGTTTCGTTATAATCGGATTTGTAACTAATGTGGAAGAAATTACTCTTGTCATAAAATCTATAAAAAAACATTCAGTAGAAATCGGATTAGGAGGAATGATCGGCAAATTAATATGGAATTTAACGATTACATATGGAATTAGCGGATTAATTGCAATAAATATTATTTTTATTTGGATTTTATTGTGGAATTGGCTTCTATTATTAATTATTGTAATTTTTTTTAATATTCGAACGAAAAAGGAATTACTCACTAGAGTAGATGGTGCAATTTTAGCAATTTTATTCGTTGTCTTTTTAATAATTAATTTCATATAGAACGATCCATAAGTATCATTACTAAAGGTGCAGCATCGTTATTAATGGGAACACGATATTATCCTTATAGCTCAAGCAATTTTTTTTTTAAATTAAAAATAAGCAATAATTAATAATACTTCAAAATATATATATAAAAAAAATAGTATCTTGTTTTTATTATGGGAATAATTAATGTAAAAAATATAATAAGCTTTCTTTCCTATGCACCATCATTTTTAAATTCAAAAATAAGAAATATTCCGTTATATGTGAATTATGATTTAACATGGCAATGTAACTTAAAATGTAAACATTGTTATTTTTTTTCATCAACAATGGAATTAAAAAATAAAAGAACGGAATTATCGGAAAAAGAATGGATAAAAATTTTTAAATATCACAGAAGGTTAGGAATTAAAACAGCTGTTTTAACTGGTGGAGAACCTACTTTAAGAATGGATGTTATAAGAGAAGCAATTAAAATTTTTCCCTCTGTTCAGATTGTGTCTAATGGAGTTATAAAATTACCTCGATTTAATGGATATAAACAACCAAAATACTGGGTAAGTTTAGATGGTACCAAGGAAACTCATGATATGATAAGAGGTGTAAGAATTTTTGATAAAGTTTTACAAAATATTCGGGAGAATAATCCGATCGTTACATCAACCATTATGACATTAAATTATAAGGAAATTGAAGATATTGTGAAGATTGCTTACGATAATGGGGCTTCTGGAGTAACCTTTCTATTTTATACAGATTATCCTGACAGCCCACTTTTATTAAAAAGTAATATATTAAAAAAGACAATAAGAGATATTTTAAAAGTAAAACGTGAATACGGGAATTTTATTTTTTTTACTAAAAAAATGCTAGAATTATATAAGTCAAAAGAATTTGTACCACAATGCTTATTTAAAACTGGTATAGTAAAAAGTTTCTATCCTGATGGAAGACAAAAATTTTGCGTCATGGGAAATTCTCCTCTTTTATGTGACAATTGTGGATGTGCCGTGCCAATTGCAGCTTATGCCGTATTTAAGAAATTTGATTCCAGTACAGCTGAAATAATGAGAAAATTAATAAATTTCGCGTAATTTTTCCTTTTTTGCATAATCATTTTTTAACGCTCTTTCTTAAAAATAATCTAATTTTAGAAATAATATAGATAACTAAGATATTATTTGAATCCCAAACCAGTTTGTGATCTTTTTCGCCCAATTTAACCATAATTCTCGAAATTCTTCGAATTTAGTTTTAATTAAAGAATAATGAGTAAATTTCCCCTTTTTCCAACCCTGAATTAATCCCTGCTCCTCTAATAATCTTAAATGATGTGAAACAGCAGGTTGTGTTTTGCCTAAAACCGCTTCTAATTCGCACACACAACGATCGCTTTCTCGTAAAAACTCTAAAATTAAAAAACGATCGTAATTTCCAAAAGCTTTGAGCAAATTCAGTAAGGAGAACTTTTCAGAATCTGAGTCAAATTTGTCTCGAAGCATTAATAATTTATTGTAATAATTTTTAGATTTTGCTAAATCCCTATCTATACCTCCAATAGATTCGCATTTTGACAATATTTCTATTATTTCTTGCTTCCTTTTTTTTGAAGACATTAAAAATTCACCAATCAATCGCTAATAATATATATAATTACTATAAATAAAAATATTTTTATATGAATAAATTTTTTTTTATATAGAATAATAATTTTGATAAAAAATTTTATAAAAACATTAATTCGATGAATAACATGTCTGAAGGGGAAACCTTAGAAAGCAAGGTTGAAGAGGGAAGAGGAATTAGCTTTTTTGAAAAATTTCTCCCAGTTTGGGTTGCCCTATGCATTGTTATTGGCGTAATTCTTTCACAATTTGTGCCAGGAATTGCCGACGTAATTAATATGATGAGTATTGGAAATATTTCGGTGCCTATTGGAATTTGTTTGTTTTTAATGATGTATCCTG
>JAHQWX010000210.1 GCA_029856375.1 Promethearchaeia archaeon
ACGAAAACTCGATCTCCCACTTTATACTCCGTAACTCCCTCACCAACCTCGACGATATCTCCTGCGATTTCGTGTCCTAAAATTAAAGAGTCGACCCCTAACTTCTTCATTTTCGCTAAACGATAATATTCTAAAATATCGCTTCCGCAAATTCCGGATCGTTTCACCTTAATTAATAGTTCTCCCGAACCAATTTCTGGTTTAGGTATCTCGTCGAGTCTCACATCGTTATTGTTATAATATCTCGCAACTCTCATAGTTAAAATCCCCAAAAACGAGTGGTTGAATATATTTAAAATTAGAATGAAAATAAAGTTGAACTTTTTTGATTTTTTTTAATAGACAGTTCGATTGATAATGTCGTTCTGTGCCCTTATCGTTAATTCGTGGAACAAAACAGTGTATCCAGCAATTCTTACAACTAATCCTGGATATTTTTCCGGATTTTGTTGAGCGTCCATTAATATGTCTTTTCCGACAATATTAAATTGAACGTGATATCCTCCATCGGGACTGAAGAACGAGCGAATGAGTCCTGGAAAGTTTTCAATCTTGAACGAGTTTGGGTGGAACGCTAAAATTAGAGAATTACCGTTTGTCATTAAGTCGGCTTTAAGTTTTGCGGTCGAATTCATAATTGCTGTTGGACCGTTTTTATCTTGCATGTTAGTTGGTCCAACTCCGTTCGAAAGCGGATCTCTAGTTTTTCTTCCATCAGCTGATGCGCCTGTAAAAATTCCGAACGCTAAGTGAAAAGATGTCGAATAAATCCCGGGATTATATGTACCACCTCGGTAATTCTTATATTTTACAATCTCGTCGCAATACGCTTGTGCTATATTAATTGCTATTTGATCTACATAATCGTCGTCGTTGCCAAATTTTGGGGCTTTATTGAGGAATATTTCGCGCCAAACTGTGCCTTTCTTGCCTTGATATTCCCCTCGATAATTTTTTCTTAACATTTGCACTAAATCTTCGAAGGGAAGTTGTTTTTCTTCGAACACATATTTTTTAATTACTGCCAAACTATCGGCAGCAGTAGCGAGTCCGATTAATTGCGGACCGGTAAAATCGTAAATAGCACCACCTTTTGTGATATCAAGACCCCTATCGATGCAATCGTCTATTGTTCCTGACAAGAATGGTTGTGGATTAAGTTCGGCAATAGCTTTATCTAAAGCGTCCATGTTTAAAACCATATACTTTATGAAGTACTTCATTTGTTCCATGAAAGCGTTCCATAGGTTTTCGTAGGAATTGATTTCTCCCGTGTTGACGCCATAGGATCTTCGTGAGAACATGTCGGTTCCCGATGTTAGCGCTAGTTCAAGGCATTTTACAATGTTAAATTGGTTTGAGTTGGTTGAAGCAAACGATTTGTACGGATGCTGCGGTTCAACGCACCCAATGGGAGCGTATTCTCGAGCGTCCTCCAGCGTGAAACCGCGATTAACGAGACCTTTTATCATTACTTGATCGTTAAATAGCGCAATGCTTGTGTTTGTTTTTACGGATTCGGCCACTTTAAGTAGAAAATCGTCTGGCGTTTTCTCGTGCACCCGAACGGAAAATGTCGGTTGAACAGTTTTCAATTTGGTGTAGGATTCTAAAATAAGATAGGACAATTCGTTCGTCGCGTCGTTTCCATCCCTATCTAATCCACCAATCGTAAGGTTTGCAGCGATAGGTGGTCCCTCCGCAGCTTCAATTCCTTTCATTATAACATAGTTCCATAATGTTGGGATCTTTAAAATAAAGCAGTCTAAAATGTATTTAACTTCGTCTATAGAGATAGTTCCATCGTTTAAGTCTTTCACATAATAAGGATACAAATACTGGTCTAATCGACCAATGCTAATCGCAAAACCTCCATCCTCTAACCCACATATAAGATGCGTGAAATATATAAGCTGAATTGCTTCTTTAAACGAATTTGAAGGATTTTCTGAGATGTTTCTGCAAATTTCGGAAATTTCTAAAAGTTCTCGTTGCCGGTCCGAATTTGATTCTTTTTCGGCCATATTCTTAGCTAAATTTGAGAACCTACGGATAAAATCCTGAGCTGCCTTATATACTACTATTAACGATTTCAAAAAAACTTGCGATTGAGGGTCAGATGTCTCGTTTAATTTTTTCTCTGCGTGAGAAATTATTCCCTTCAATCCATATTTTAAAACATTCTCGTGGCCGGGGAAAAAGTGCCCAATTCCGCTCGACATTTCAACATCGACGGTAAAAACAATTTTCTCCATTATCTCTTTTTCTTCAGGCTTAAGGTACGAATAAAATCTTTCTTTTACGGTCTCTTCTTCGTTTTTCCAATATGGGATTATTACATCTCTCAAATATATTTTTTCTTCTTCAGAAATAAGCAATTTTTGAGCAATTCGGGTTTCAAACGAATTAATGTCTTGTTCGATGGTATCTACGCGAACTTCTGGATAAAGAGGCGTCCCTACAAATTTTGTGGTGCGATTTCCAACGATAAACTCGTTGTCCCAAATTATGATCGTCATATTCCTTAAAAGATGGTCCATAGCCTTAGCATACCGAATTATGGGGTGTTCTCCTTTAGTCGTTTTGTAGGATTCAATAAATAATCTAGCGCGCTCTATACAAATCTCGTGAGGTTGAGCGATTACCTTTTTCCTCATGTCTTGGATTTGAATTTCGTGATCTGATTGAGGAAATTCTTCCAATTGCATAATTATTACCTTAAAATAATCATTTAAGCGTTAAAATTTAAAATTCAAATAAAAATTAGATGTTCTCAAATAAAAAATTAATACCTATACAATATAACTATAAATTATGAAAGTTGGCAAATTTTTTCACGAAGAAATAACCAAGCGTTTTGACGAAAAAGTTGCGCAATTAAAGAGGGATCTCCCAAAAGCTTCTGAAATGCTCAGCGTTAACTGCGCAGCGCTGACGCTTACGAGCGTTTTAGAAGTAATTGGTGTAGAAAGCCATTTCTTTTACAATCTTGCGGTTCCTTTAGCAGGAGGTTTTGGTGGGTTTAGGAGCATGTACGATTGGAAAGGTCCGTGCGGAGCCGTGTGCGGCGGATGTGCAGCTATCGGTATAATTTTGGGCGGACACGATAAAATGAAACCTAAGGACATCCCTAACGCGTATTTGAGAGCCTCTAGGTACGCTCATTCTTTTGAAAAAGAGTTTGGATCTGTTAGTTGCTCGCATTTATGTGGTATTGACTTCAGCGACGCAGAGGGATTCCAGAAATATTTAGACAATAATGTGTGGGAAAAAACTTGCTATAAATTCGTTGTTTTTGCCGTAGACCAGATTAGGAAAATAATGAGTAAAGAATTAAAGAAGAAATGGGGCTAAAAAGCCGTAAAAAAGTTAAAACAGCTTCTCTTTTTGCGCGTCGTAAAATTTAAGATAATTATTATATTTCTTTTCCCACTCCGAAGTGTTTGTGGGGCTAAAAGTTCTTATTTCAAAAGAAATCCGGACAATCTCGCGTAGTTCTTGGAGCGTATTAATTTCTCCAGTTGCTATTGCTTGCATAAGGATGTTCCCGATCGCCGTTGCCTCGCTAGGTCCAGCATCTACTGGAAGATTTGCGGCATTCGATGTAAATTGGCACAGTAACTCGTTCTGCGAACCTCCACCAATTACATATATTTTTTCGATTTTCTTTCCTGATACATCTTCTAGTTGTTCTAAGACCTGGTGATACCTAAACGCTAAACCCTCGAAAATCGTTCTTGAAATACTTCCTAACTCGGTCGGAATGTCTTGACTAGTTTCTTTACAATAACCCTGAATACCCTCAATCATATTATCGGGATGCAAAAAAATCGAATGATCGGGTAAGATTGTATTAGCAAATGGTTCAGCTTTTTCAGCTAATCTAATAATTTCGCCATGAGAAATCTCGGATTTATTTTGCTCTTCCCATATTCGCTTAGATTCTTGGATTAACCACAAGCCCATAATGTTTCTGAGAAATCTTATAGTTCCAAACGCGCCACCCTCGTTCGTAAGGTTGTATTCGAGCACTTTGTCGTTTATTAAAGGTCGGTCTAATTCAAGTCCCATCAAACTCCACGTACCAGAACTGATATACGCCCAATTTTCGACCCCTTCTTCTACTGGGCACGCTGCAATAGCTGAAGCGGTATCGTGACAAAGAGACGCAATTATCGGAGTGTCTTTATCAACTCCCGTTTGGTTCGCTACGCTCTCGTGGATGTTTCCAAGATTAGTACCTGGATTTACTACATTAGGAAACCAATCTGGTTTAAATCCCAATTTCTCGATTAAATCGTACGCCCAATCTTTCTTAATTGGATCGTATAGCTGCGATGTAGAGGCAACAGTGTATTCCGAACACTTATTACCAGAAAGTAAAAAATTAAAGTAATCTGCAATCATGAGAAATGTTTTTGTAATAAGCAGCTGGGGAGACTTATTCCTAACCATCGAAAAAAGCTGAGGCAAGGAGTTTATTTGCATGAATTGAATTCCAGTTTGATTGAAGATTTCGGTTTTTGATGCAAGCTTAAATATTTCCTCGTAGATTCCATCGGTGCGTTTGTCGCGATAAGCGTGATTAAGTCCTACGAGGTCGTTGTACTCGTCTAATAGTACAAAATCTACCCCCCAAG
>JAHQWX010000211.1 GCA_029856375.1 Promethearchaeia archaeon
CATGGAATCTCATCCAATAAGGAGTTAGACCAAATTGTAGAGAAAAGTATCAAACTTGCCGCTCTTTGGGACGAAGTAAAAGATAGACTAGAAGTATCAGCTCTAGCTCTCTCTGGAGGACAGCAGCAAAGATTGTGTATCGCACGTGCCTTATCAATAGAACCAGAGGTAATTTTAATGGATGAACCTACATCAGCGCTTGATCCTATTGCCACAGGAAAAATTGAGGATTTAATTAACGAGCTCAAGAAAAAATTTACAATTATTATAGTTACACACAACATGCAACAAGCAGCAAGAATTAGCGATTATACTGGATTTATGTATTTAGGGAAAATGGTTGAATTCAACGATACAGTTACTATATTTGAAAATCCTCAAGATCATTTGACTGAAAATTATATTACGGGAAGATTTGGATAGGTGAACGATGAGTGGAAAAATTTCATAACAATTTAGAGGAATTAAAAGTCGATATTCTAAATATGGGAAATATTGCGCTACAAATGCTTCAATGCTCGGTTGAAGCGTTAAAGAAATTAGATATGGATTTAGCTAGGAATTGTTACGATTTAAAAGATAAACTAATGGATTACGACGAGGAAATCGAGGATAAAACGATTAAGCTTGCAATGTTATATCAACCTATGGCTAAAGATATACGCACCATCGCATGCATTCTAAAATTGATTACATCTTTAACTCGTATTGGCAGATATGGAAAGGACATCTCAAATATCGTTATTAAAGAATTGGATGGTGTAATACACATAAAAAAAATCGTTAGCATCCCTCAGATGATCGCAATAGTTGCTGCTATGGTGAAAGATGCCATAAAAGCATTTGAAACGAATGATGTCGAAATTTTAGAAGATTTTGAGGAGAGAGACGACGAGGTTGATGAATTACGCATATCTATTTTTAGAGAATGTCTAACATACATGATGGAGGACCCAAAAAACATTAAAATCTGCACTGCTTACATCATGATTGCGAGATATTTAGAACGATGCGGAGATCATGCATGTAAAATGGCGGAAAAGATATATTACATGGTAACTGGGAAGCGAAAAGAAATTAAATGATTACTCAGATTGAATATTTCTCCTTTTTAAAAAATCTAAAATTTTTTCTTTAATCTGGTCTCGAACTTCTCTAAATTTTTCTAATTTTTCTTCCTCTGTACCCTCAAAACTTGAAGGATCGTCAAATGGCCAATACTCTCGAGTGCTAACGCCTGGTAATACGGGACATAATTTTTCTGCATTTGTACATACAGTAATCACTATACCAAAATGAACCTTTCCTAGATAAGTGTCTAAAGCTTTCGCGGTGTGATCTTTTAACTCGTATCCTAATTCCTCCATTACTTTAAAAGTGAGGGGATGTATTTCATTTGGTTCAAAACCCGCGCTATACACTTCGAAGTGGTTTCCAGCGATATTTCTCAAAAAAGCTTCAGCTATTTGACTGCGAGCGGCATTATGTGTGCATAAAAATATTACTTTAGGCTTTTTCATTAATTAAATATCTTGTAGATTTCAATAAAAACATTCACTCTATATAATATGTATTTCCTCGTTATATCATTGAAATAGTCTTTTTCGATATATCATTAGAAAGGTGACTGGGATGCAAGAGATGCTTGAATATAGTATAATTAAAATTATGATTTCAATGACATTAATTAATAAATTATCATCTGATGTATTATCTTTTGGTGGGTCAATATCGTCTGGATTCTCGTCTGGATCGAAATTTGGATAATTACTTCGCGGAGCAGATGATTTTGTTTTTACTAAAGATATTGAGACATTTTTGATGTCTTCAATATTTCCAGCCACATCTCGCGAATAATACGATATTGTATAATTCCCATAATTTTCTTGAGATAAATCAAATTCCTCTACATATTCAATCCAACTTGAATCGTTGATATTGTACCAGGTATCAGAAATTCCGGATCCATTCTCATCAATCGCAGTTAAGTTAAATAGCGTTGATTTGTTGACCAATTTTTCTCCTTCGTGAGGGACGAAAAACATCGATGTATTAGGTCGTGTGGTATCCTTGTATAATTTTACATAACAAGAATCGTTAATATCACCTTCGGAGTTGTTTGCGTAAAAATTGACGACGAATTCTCCATCCGTTATTTTTTCCCAAATAGAATTGTTAAGAAGATAATTAGTATTATTGTCAATAAAGATGCAATCGTTGCCGATTGAGTACCAAGTATAATTTGGATGAGGGGTATAAACGCAAGAATTAATAGTTGGCGTTGAATTCCAATAGGTGTAGTTTTGGGGAGAATTTATTTTAACAATTGGAATATTAATACTGGAAGTATGAGTTTCTTTATAGATTTCGATCTCATCGAAATCGATGTTGCCTTTCGAATCGTTTACGAAGAAGCTTAGTGTGAGCGTTCCGTTCCCAAATTTGTCCCATATAGTTTGATTTACTTGACCGGTTAATTTGTTTATTGTGTAATTAGATGTTTCATTTAACGAATACCATGTACTATTCGTATATAGCCCATCAATTTTCACTTCATATTCAGGAGCATCGTGACCAAAGGTTTGATAATCTCCTGGTAATAAGACTGTAATATTTGGAGGAGCATCGTCGTCACCATCGTCCCATATTGGAAATTGATCTTGAATTAAGGGCGAGGGATTGATTTCATATGGAGTATCACCAATTCCATCGTCGTTATTATCTATTCCAGCGTAGTCGTGCCACCAATTCCCAATAGAACCGTTATCCCAACAATTATTCTCTCCCTCGTCCAATGCGTTAAGAGCTCCAGGATTTCTTAAACGATTTAAATAAAGGATATTGTTATCGCTATTCCATAGATAAATCCCATAATTATCGCTGTAAAAGATCCAATTTCCGATAATTGAGTTATATTCACATACATTTTTTAATCGAATTCCAAAGTTTCCAGTACCAGTGATTGAATTATCACTTATAATATTACTATTACAATGTTCGAGTAAGTAAATCCCTTTTTGGATATCTCCATTTACAGAATTGTTAGAGATTTCATTATAATGACATCCTTCTCTTAAATGAATACCAGCAGTTAAGGAAGATGGTACTTCAGTAAAATTGATTATATTTTCCGAAATTGTGTTGTTATGACACACAGAATACAAGAAAATACCGTTATTGTCGTTATTGCACGCTATGTTTCTCAAGATGGTATTGTTATGACCTTGTATCAATCGTATTCCAGTGTGATCGTTGCTATTAGCTTTATTTTCCAAAACGCTGTTATTTCTGCTTCTCATCAAGAGAATTCCATACCGACCATTATTCAAAAACGAATTGTTTTCTACCAATCCATTGTTAACATCTTCTAATTTTAATCCCGCGTCAAATGTGTCGTCTTCTGAATTACTAAATGTGCAATTTCTGATTTCGAAATATTTTACTGAATCCCTAATATAAAGACAATAACCGGTCCCGCTTCCATCAATAGAAACATTCTCAATAACATAAGGATCTCCCCAAGTCCCGGAACCATTACACCAATTTTCGCTCTTAGCTTCTTCCCAAGTATAATCACTCCCACCGTTGTCGTCAATAATAAGTGGAGAGAGAATCCAATCCCCAGCACTTCTTAGTTGAATTTTGTCGTAATCTTCAATGTAACCATTTCTGCTATGAAAAAGTAATTGAAATTTAGAAAAATAGCCATGAGCTAGCGAAAAGAAAAAAATTGAGATAATGATAAATGGAACAAATTTTCCCTTTCCTTTCATTTAAATTTCGCAGCAGAATCGAATATTAATAATATAATTTAGGAGTATTATTATTTTTAACGAACCTATATAAATGTGAGCGATAAAGAAGCAAAAATTAATTCTTTAGCTTATCCAACCAGAATTGATGAAATTGTCACCAAAACTCTTAATGTCAATTACTAAATTAATTTCGTTTTGATTAATATAAAAGTTTTTATTAGATCACGAGTCAATTCTTATTATGAATTGTCGCGAGCGAGTATTAACCACTCTTAACCACGATGAACCAGATAAGGTCCCTTACGCAGAACATGTCATAATGCAGCCCGAACTTGCAGCAAAAATGGGAATGAGCGCTGGTGGAGTCCCTCTTGATTTAGGAAGAATTACAAGTTTTATTGGAAATATAAAAGGACTTCCGAAAAGAATCAATAAGGTACTTCCAAGAGTGTTAAACAATCCCAAAATGATAAAACACATCCTTCAAGCAGTAATGAAAGATTACTTCAAGTTTTACGAAAAGCTTAAAGTCGATTTGGGCGTTTTTCCAATCGGCCCCTACACTTACTATCGCTATGTCCCCCCTAATTTCGTTATCAATTCGTTTGGAAACATGTACGAATTGAAAACGCTCGGAGGAGTGCCTTCGGTTTATTATCACGGCGGGTACTTTAAAAATAAAGAAGATTATTTTAATTACCCCAAACCTAGTCCAAGCGAACCTTTTGGTAAAAATATTTTCAAACTATTCAAGAAAACGATATCTGACGATCAAATTTATGTTATCCCTGGAGTCTTTAATGGAATCTTTGACTCAACCTGGCAAGCGTTTGGTATGGAATTATTCTCGAAATTATTGATTAAAGATACAAATTTCATTAAA
>JAHQWX010000212.1 GCA_029856375.1 Promethearchaeia archaeon
AAATACCATCTAGGTCCATTAATTCCTCGTGAGTTCCCACTTGAACAATTTCGCCCTTATCCAGTACCACGATTCTATCGGCATTTCGAACCGAGCTCAGTCTTTGGGTTATTAAAAAAACAGTAGTTCCTTTAAATACCTCTTTAAAATGCTTTTGAATAGCGTATTCAGTATCAACATCAACACTTGATGTTGCATCATCAAGAATTAGGATTTTAGGTTTAATAGCAATCGCTCTTGCTATCGCAAGCCTTTGTTTTTGCCCACCAGATACTGTAGCACCGCGTTCTCCTACTTTGGTATCGTATTTTTCGGGCAAACTCTCGATAAAATCTTTAATGTGCGAAGCTATTGCTGAGTATTCCACTTCTTCGAACGGAAGATCTCGCTTTCCAAACGAGATATTATCGCTTATAGTTTTCGAGAAAAGTAATCTATCTTGGCTTACATAACCTATTTGTTTTCTAAGACTCTTGAGCGAAACATCCCTAATGTCAATTCCGTCAATTTTCACGCTTCCCTTTGAAACGTCGTAGAATCGAGGTAATAATTTAACTAAAGCGGATTTACCAGAACCGGTTGCTCCCAGAATCGCTATGTTTTCTCCGGGTTCAACCTTTAAATTGATGTTTTTTAATATATAATGCCCATCTGTTTCTTTGGAATGATCAAAAGAGAAAGATACATTTTCAAATTCAACCTCACCCTTGATCTGTGGTAACTTAGTAGCGTCTGGTTTTTCCTTGACAATTATTTCAGAATTTAAAACATATGTTATTCGATCGCAAGTTTCGGTGAGTTGTGGCATATTCCCGATAAATCGCGACATAAAATATAGGGGTTCGATCGAAGAATTCATAACCATAACGAACGCGAATATTTCGCCTATAGACATTTGTCCATTTAAAACGAATACACCACCAAGTAAGATCACGATTAAAAACGCAATGTTATCGATCGAGTAAATAATTGGATCAAATACTGCTTGTAGTTTTATAATACCCATCGAATCGTCCCAGTATTTATCGTTTACATCTTTGAATCGTTTTATTTCGTAGTCTCTTCTCCCAAAAGACCTTATTACGCGTACTCCCATGATTGCTTCTTGTATATCGTGAGTTAAGTCTGAGTAAGTCTCTCGAGACTTCTTGAAGGCAGGTCTCATTTTATTCCGAAAAATTATTAGAACCACGAGCAATGCGGGTGAAATAACCAAAACATAAAGTGCCAATTCCACATTGATAAAAAAAAGTATTACAAAACTTAAACAAAAGGTAATACAACTTCTAATAAAATATTGCAAGGAGTTTGCCATAAATTCTTTCAATAGATTGATATCGGAAATGCCTCTGCTGATCAAGTCTCCCGTTTTGTTTTTATCCAACCATTTAAACGACATTAGTTGAATCGTTAGAAAATAATCGTTCCTCAAATGGTATATTATTTGAGCCCCAATCCACCTATTCATATAACTTCTTACTCCAAATATCGTTCCAGTGCCGAGTTGAAGGAAAAACAACAATAAAAAAATGGGTCCTAGAAGCTCCAATGGTTTTGTGGGATCTACGATAATATCTACCACTGGGCCTAAAAATAGAGGCAATGTAAGGAAGAACATCGACTGGGCGATTCCTAAAACTAAAGATGTTGCAAATAATTTTTTATATTTTAATAAATAAGAGAGAATCTGCCTTAAACTCGATTTATATTCTTTAGTAAGGAATTTATTTCGGCGGTTTAAGAATTCTTCCTTATAGTTAGACTCATTTTCCATTAATACATCGATAGAATTTATAGTCAAAAAGTTATAAGTTTTGCGATATTGAATTAAAAACCATATTATAACTTATATTTTCGATATTTCTTGAAAAATGATTTAAAAAATTTGTGAATTTAAAAAACCCAATCAATTAAAGAAGAGCACTGCCTTCCTTGGGCATTTTTTAATCGACCTTTTATTCGAAAAGTAGCTCCTTGATAACCACAATCCGGGCATTTATCCTTAGAAATTAGCTCGACTATATCGTCAACGAGAATTGCTTGATTTACTGAACCGTTAACACCATAAGGAGTAATAACCTCTAGTAAACCATCTTCACCTACACCGACGGGTTCTAACTTATCTAGATCTCTTATAATTATACGAGAAGTATCTGGACAGTGCAATAAAAAATCTTGGAACTTTTCAGACCAATGTCCCCCAAATAGAGTGGGAGATTCCGTAAATGCGTAAATATCTGCAATATCTTTTGATTTAACATTAAAGACTTTTTGATAATTATCAATGAATCTAACTTTGTCTACGGAATCCAATTTTGCTTCCCCTTTTACTCCATCCCATCCGCCCCCACCACAACCAACGAAACCTAATCCATCAAGATCGTAAAATACATTTTCTCCTAATAACCTTTTCTCAAACATGTTATTCATTAAGAGTGGGCTTCCGCCAAAAATAATTTTGCTTACTTCTGTATCTTTCCACTTTCCTGTTTTAACAATTTTATTAATCATTTTCAGCATTTTAGTAACATCTAAAATAAAACCACCCCTTATTGAGAAAGTTGAAAGTATTGCCCAAATAGTTTTTAACCATTTAACTTTTACTAGATATTCCTCGTGTCCGTAATATTCCCAGGGTTTATTCATGCACGCCGTGAAATAACGGGTTTTATCAATGTATTCAAATCCTTTAGAATTCCTTTTCGCCATCATCCTCATAAAAGTACGACCAGGTGAGAAATTAAAAACAAGACATCTTTTAGGGCCAGCTTTTAATTCCTTCCATCTAAAGAATTCCGTAAAGACTTTAATTGAATTATATTGAATTTGATCGAAATCCTCTATTGTTCGAGGAACAATTGAGGGATCCCCTGTTGTAGAAGACGAGCACGAGAAGAGCACGATATCATCAAGGGGTGCTTTTAAAAGTTCCAGAGCTCGATTATTTGATTTTTTATAAAACTCCGTCGGAAGATATGGAATTTTTTCAACATCTTCAATGGTGAGTTCGTCCGGAATTGAGAAATTGAACTTTTTGCAGAGTTTTTTCCGATAATATTCGCAATTGTTATAGGATGACTTGACTTGATCTAATAAATCTTCACAAAATTTATCATTAGGGTATTTGCGCGGTTTAAAATCAAAATATTTCGTATTGAATTCTTCTGGTAACTGATTTTTTAATTTTAGCAACACATTTATTACTTCCGCCGGAAACGATGTTTTATTTTTATTACAATTTAATCTTAAGAATAATATATTAATAAAATTTTACGATAAAGTTAGTTTGCAGATAAAGCTATTATTTCTTCTTCTTGTTTTTCAAATAACATAGGAGTTTTTTCCCAGCTTAATTCTTTTGGAAGACGGAATTGTCGTAGAAACATATAAAGATGGATAAAACCGCTTATTAGGAAAAATAACAAGAGACTGTAATGTTTATCCCCATATTTTCTTACTGCATTGAATAAGAAGCCAAATTGAAAGAACAAGCAAGAAAGACACCAACTTAGTAAATAATATTCTCCAATGATAAGATAAAGCATAGCGAATCCAATTACAATTGGAATCCAGGTATCTAAATTCGCTAAAGCCATCATGGTCATATTTCTTGAAATGATTATTGATTTCCCATTCTTATTTTCGCTTTTCATTGACATCAACTGAGGCATGTCAAAAATAAATCCTGCTAGCCATCGCGTTCGTTGTTTTACTAAAATATCCCAGGTTTTTGGTACATATTCGTAAACCTTCGCTTTGGGTGAAAAATGAATTTTTACTCCATCCAAATTTAGAAGCACGGAGAGATAAAGATCTTCCGTCATTGAATCTTCGTTAAACCCTCCATATTTCAAGAGATATTTCGTACTTACTGCAAAGTTTCTCCCGAATGAATACGCTGACGAGCCTAATCTGTTTTTAGCTTCAAAAATTAATCCTCCGCCAGAAATAAGAGCATAATCAAGGAAAATCCCCCGGGTTAGATTATTATCTTTCCAATTCTTAACTAAAACGGGCCCAATTACGGCATTTATTTTCTCGTTTTGAAATGGAGATATCAAATCTTTTAACGTATTGGGCTCTAAAATACAACCCGAATCATAGAGCACTACTATATCGTTTTTTACATGTTTGAGACCGTAATTCAAGGCTGGAGGTTTTCCTTTTTTAGGAAGATTCTCCGATAAAACTTCTATATCAATTGTATCGTGATCTCGAGTAAATCTTTCACAAAATTCTGTTGAATCATCTGTTGAACCACTAGTTATTACGATTACTTGGATATTTTCTTCTGGATAATCTGATTTTATAATGGAATTTAATGTTCTTTCTAATAGTTTCTTTTCATTTTTAGAAGCGATCAATATACTTATAGGAGTGTAATAGGGCGTTTTGGTTCGATATCCCGTGCCAAACGATGCTAAAAAATGAATACCGTAGTAAATTACTAATCCTAATAAAGTGAATAGCCCAATTAACGAAAAAATAAACCACCAATAAGTCAAAGGATTGGCAAAGTAGGTGTCAATAGCTCCTTTTATTCCAGATGATGTTGGAAAAAACACATGTAATAGGACAAAATACACCACTAATACGGAACCATACATTAAAATTTTTGTTGTTTTCATTTT
>JAHQWX010000213.1 GCA_029856375.1 Promethearchaeia archaeon
TTTATCCTTTTTACTTTATCGAACGCAGTATTAGCCAAATACGGAAATAGTGGATTATTTTTAGAACAAATACTAGTTTTACCAAATTTTTGGTTCGAAATTCTGGGTTTTGTCGTAATTGGAGGTTTGGGGTGTGCAGTTGGCGAATTAGCGGGATATGTACTTGGATATAGCTCGGAAAAATTAATTAAAAAATCAGAATCGCAAACGATGAAAAACTTAAACGGATTTGGAAAATTAGTATTAGAAAACGAGGGCCGCGCTCCTCTCTATATTTTTATTTTCGCCTTAACCCCGCTTCCCGACGACATATTATTTATTCCGCTTGGATTACTTCGTTATCCTTGGTACAAAGCGATAATACCAGGGTGGCTCGGAAAAACTTTCACCACGCTATTTTACTGTACCTGGCCAATATTGTTACAAATCGGTTTTATTGGTGTCGGGATGGAATTAAATGTCGTGAGCGACGTAGTTACTGAAAGCATTATGTTAATAGTAACTTTATCGGTAATGATGTTTATATTCAGCTTCGATTGGGGACGGTACGCGGAAGATCGCGAAAAAAGAAAGCAAAAAATAACTGAGTAATTTGCTTTGAAGCGACAAATTTTATGAAAAATCGGGAACTGCATTATTATATTATCAATTTAGTTTTATCGCTTTTTTGATTTTTAGTATAGTTGATGAAACGCTAATTATAACGACGAAAACTAATAGAATCCAACCAAAACCCGAAATATTTTGTTTAACTTGGACTTGGATATAATCTAATTTGATAACAATATCGGAATCACCATCAGAATCAAAAATTATTAAAGTAATGTTATAAATTCCCGATTGGTTATAATGATGAATGGGGCTTTGTTCTATAGAAGTGAACCCATCCCCAAAATTCCACTCATACGAAATCAGACCATTTCCTTCGCTTCCATTAAATGTAAATATAATATGATCGCCCTCGAAAATAGTTGTCGCATTTACTGAGAAATCTGCGATAGGCAAGAGGTCTTCCATAACAGTTAAATAACTTGCTTTTATTTCTTTATCAGAGTCACCATCTGAGTCAAAAATTGTTAAAGTTACATCATAAACTCCTGGTTGCCTATATTGGTGAATAGGTTTTTTTTCAAATGAATAATTGCTACTATCGCCGAAATCCCAAATTATAATTATTGGACAATCTCCTTCCATTCCGGTAAAGTTAAATTGCACATATTCACCTTCTATAATTGATGTTGTATTTACTGTGAAATCAGCCGTAGGAAATCGGTAATCTTCTATCAGAGTAAAATTTGCATTTGTACCATTAAACCTGAAAATTCGCTTTAAATGACCATCATACATTGAAAATGTACCATTTAATAAAATCCCCGTACTTTTTTCATACCACGCAATATCTCCAGGAGTTGTAATATCTTGCAATACCAAAATCTGAATACTTCCTATTTCAGGATGATTATATGTTAATTCGCTCGATACATTAAAGATATGGTCTAACATACCGTTAGATATCGGAATATTATCGCCAAGAACAACATTTGTATGAATCCACAATGATGTGTGGGCCCCTATGCCTAAAGTAGATCCGCCTGGATACGACTCTGGAATGATTCTGGTATTTTCCTCAGTCCAATAATTCGTACCATATTTATATTCGCACGAGACATTAAATATACCTTCAGAAACTTGAGAATAAGAAAAATTTGTAGAAGAAGTAGAATTAAGCCCTTCTAATATTATCGTATCGATGGTATAATTAAGACATAGTCCATCAAAGGGAACTGCCAAATCTTTAACAAGCGGACCAGGGAAAGGACCAACACTAGTTGAAAAAAGATTATCATAACAAGTAATATAGAAAGTAATACTACCAATTTCCTCAAATATTATATCAATAAAATATAAACATCCATCCATATAATTAAAATCTAAAATGTCTTGCTTGACCATTGAATAAGAAGCCGAATTTATTGAAATATTTACATATTCTGGTTCATTATTATCGGGATCAGAATACACAACTGAAAACTTAAAAGAAGTTGCAATAACATGTCCGATAAATGGACTTACAATCCCGTCCGTCAACATTGGAGATTCATAGTTCTTGTAGAAAATCTCTAGATCGTTGTAGGTGTTTGTTTTATTATAAAATTCTCCATCACTGCATTCAAAATAATAAGTGTAATTATTGCTACTTGGCTGGAAATAGGTACTATACTGATAAATGCAACCATCGGTATAATTCTCATCTAATTTGTCTTGTTTCTCCATTTTATATTCTGTTCTATTTATCACTACATTAACATAACTCGGTGTATTGTTATCTCCATCTGTATATGTTACACTAAAATTGATTTGAGTGTCTTGATATCCCGAGGAGGGAAATAATGTTTCGCTTGTAAGATTTGGACCAATTTTATTAGGACAAGGTTGAAAAGTCGTTGTGGGATCTCCAAATAGATTAAATCCAAAAATGCACCATCTCATCCAATAATCTGAAATTATGATAACACAATCCTCCTTTGAGTCCTGATGGGCTCTTCCAATTTCTATAATATTTTCTCCAAAAATCGCATCAAAAAATTCCCGAACTAGGCGCTGGCCCTCACCATTTGTAGTTCTCTGACTTGCGGGTGTAGGGAAAGCATCGGCAATAAAAGCATAAGCTCCGTGAGGAGCAGTTACAAAATGTTCTGCTATGCAATCTTGATTAGTATATCTTCCCGTATAGTCTTTATTGTCAAACGCTCCAACATCACAACCTTGTGTGTATCCAAAGAAGTATTTATCATTTGTAAGAAGAGTATCAACATCATTATTAGTCAATTTCATTGTAAAATTATGGGATGAATGTCCAACGTGATTAATTACATTTACACCATCATTAATCAAAGAAATAAGTTCATCTTTCGACCAATTATGATTGGGTAAAATATCACGTTCATAAAGCGTAGAAACATTATAATCTTCCGGAAATCCTGCTGTAGAATACCCCCAAGCGTCAGTGTCATTTATCACTTCATCGGTTAAATCTCCACCCCACACATAATCTGTTATAAGTAATTCTCCTACCATTAAAGCATTAGATAAATAATCATCATTAGAAGCTTCATGAGCAAGAGTTTTATTAATAAAGTTCGATAATTCGACTTCTGAATCAACTGGGGCTCGCCCTACAAACACTTCTGCGTAAAGATCCTCTTCTCCATGCTCACCCCACTTATCATCACCATCTTCGTTCCAGGTACCATCTAATGCTGCATAATATAGATCTGCAGGAAATTCATATTTTACACCAAGAGTGCCAAGCGAAAGATATCGCACTGGAATTATTGGATCCTCACTTTCGCCACCTAAATTTTCCCTATCTCCATCACCACCAAGTAATACATATTTTGTGCCCCAATTTTGATAGGCATCGATAATGAAATTACGGATTTTTTCTGGTTCATCTAATCCAGAATAATTTGCATAAATTTCTTCCGTTGTAACTATAATTGTCTTGATACCTTTCGAATTCTTGAGATTTGCAAGATCTTGAAAAGTATAACTTCCAGCGGAATTTTTTAAAGCATCGCTAGTTATTATTACATAATCGTAAGACGCTGGATGAAGACCTGAGGCCTTTTTTGGCTCATTGTCGTTATTTTTTCTGTTATTATATGTCTCAATTACTTCTGGATTGTATATTCTTTTAATTACTCGTTCCTCTATTTCTTGATCTTCTTTGAATAATAAATTCACATTTGTGCGTTCGATAAGATTTATCGATAAATTTATATTTTCGAAATAAGAAATTTTTTCCACTTTTGGTATATATCGAACCGGAAAGAGATTTATGAGTAAAATCCTATATCCTCCGAGTTCATATAGACCTTCAACTGAAAAAAAATTTTCTGGGTACGGACTTAAGGAATTATAAATTGATTCGTTAAAATTGGGATAGTTTTGTTCTTCTAGAAAGATCCGGTTTCCACCCGGTTCAATTCTATAACGACCATCAAGCACCCGTTCATTTCCTAATTCAACTTCTATATCTTTCAAATTTTTTCCATAAGGAATTAAAACCTCTAAAGCTTTAAAAGGAACTTGCGGTTTTCCTTCTTGAATAAAAGAAAATCCATTATCAACACTTATCTGATGATAAATTTCCCCATTTGGATTTTCAATTTCAATCACATCTATATTATGTGTGAAAACATCCACTTCGATAAGATCATTTACAAACAAATTTGTTTCTGTTTCCTTGTTTGTTTCTATTTTTTTAACTAATGATGAATTAATTACCTGAGTAATTGAAAAGAACAACGTAATACAAATAATACAGGTCAAAACTCTCTTCATTACTAGATTCACCACAAATCATCCGTAATTAATGCTCTACATTATGGTTTGAGTCATTTTATTAATGTACATCTTATGAATTGCCATTGCAAGTACCCATAAATAAAAAGAAATTAGCATGAACCACTCAATAACAGGAATCCAAGTGATAAGTGTTAAAAGAAAAATACTCGCTACAAAAAATCCCAAATACGCGCAAAACTTTGAATAATCTGAATTCTT
>JAHQWX010000214.1 GCA_029856375.1 Promethearchaeia archaeon
TATCATCCAATTTTAAGATTTTTACCCATTTCTTCATTTTTTCGTTAATATTTTTCAGAAACTGTGATTTAATTTCTTTAGCAATATTCCCCGAAGATTTTCCACCTCTTTCGGGAATTAAAACGCGAAATATCTTCGTTGTTTTTGATATAACTGATGTTGGACCAGAAATAACCCTTGGATAATAATATGTTTTGTCAGCGTCCATTTTGTCTTCAATTTCTTCAAAATTTAAACCAATTGCTAACTCTAAGGGAGCACCATAAATGTAATTTTTCTTCCCCGTGATTATAAAGGATCCCTTGGGAAGATACTCACCCGAAGGTGGGGTTTTACTAATTTGGTCTGGTTTCACATAAAAAACATCTGTAGTTTTGTAACCTTCTTTCCAGGCTCGAGAATAACAACCTACAAAAATTGCGGCCTCGTTTATAGTAATATCTGGAATATTTTTATTTTCAGGATTTTTTATTAACGCTAATGGGGACCCTCTTATTTCCGAATGTAAAATTAAATCGTTAGGTTCAATATATTTCTTATAGATAACCTCGTTCGAGCTCGCATCTCGTCCTCCAACAACTAAAAAGTCGTCGCTGGAAAAAAACCATCTGTATTTTTCATACCATTTCTTTTTTGGTTTTTTAACGAGGTGATTAACTATTGATTCCTCGCTCAGTTTTTGGGTTTCAATTTCCTCAATTTTCTTTTTAGTTTCCTCAATAGCTTTTCGCGTTCCATCTATTTTTTTCTGAGCTTTTTTACCTTTGGAATAAATGTCGTTAGCATTTTCACCAACACTTTTGTTTAAATTTAATCTCATTTCAACTTCATCAATTTCAATTACAATCTCTTTTTTTGAATAAATAATTTGCTCAAAAAGCGTTGCCTCTCGCATGCCTTGTTCTTTTCCATAAAGCAACTTATCCTGAATGTCTTTCCAGGAGTATTTCTTTTTTCTCGCTTCTTGGATTGTTTTTAATAATCTATCTATGTCATCAAAATGCTTATATATCAGATCTCCTTTTTTGTAATATATCTTCTTTTTTTCCTCCTGTTCCTTTATGTATTCCAGTTGTATTTTTAATCTTTTATTAATTTTTTCTAGTTCTTGTTCTAATTTGTCAAATGCTTGGGGTTTAACGAGAGACGAATCCAATTTCGAGAAATACTCATCTAATGCTTTATTAAATGTATCAAAAAAGAGCTTTTGGAAACCTTCATATATTGATAAATCGAAAGGTACCACATCTATTGGTTCGTTTTTTTCGTTAAAAATGATCTGTGGATTAAATTCTTCAGATTCTAATTTTTTAGCAAAATCCATTAATGCTTTAAAGATATTTTCAACTTCTACTTCAGAAAGGGTATTTGAAATTGAAGTTTTATCAATATCTGCGATCCTACATATTTCTTCGCTATACTGTCCAGCAATATTAATATTTCTTGCAATAATTCTAACTATTTCATCTTTTGAAGATTTAATTAAATCGGTTAATGAATACTTATCTATAGAAAACAAATCAATGCCCCTTGATGGGGGAAAAACATACTCTCTCTTAGCTAGAACATCTCTGTCTTTAAATTTTTTGTATCTTCTCGCGACTTTTATTAGATTTTTATCATCTATAAGGATATAATTACCTTTCGCAAAGAGTTCGATTAAGAATCTCCATGGAGCATTCTCATGACTACTGATTTCTATAAGTAAAATTCTGTCTAATTTATGTTGATAAATTCGCAATATTTTACGATTCTTAAGAAACTTTCTTAAAGAGATACAATATTGACTGGGATATTTTGGAACGGGATAATCGTATGCAGTTAAATTTATTCTTGAGTCGTCCTTAATGACTAGATTTTTATTTCCTTCCTTGGTCCTTATTTTTAAAATTAATAAGTCTTCTACCTCATATACATTGTCGATAAATCCATTAGATAACTCATCATTTATCTCTTTAGCTACAGCAAAAACGTCGATATTAGAAAGTTGTAATTTCATTCAGATTGCTCAATATTTTCTCGTAATAATAATAATTTAATAGTAACTACATATTATTAGATTTATGTCTAAGAAAAAAGCGAAAGAAGATGAACTGTTAGAAATTCGCTTGGAAAAAGAAACTAAGCTCTATTGGATCAAAGCAATAACAGGAGCGTTAAGCGCTTTAATTGGAAGACTTTTTATCGGTCTTATTGGATGGCCGTTATTTTTTTGGATGCTTGGTTTCTGGTTCGGTTTTCCTTTCATAATAAGCTTTCTAATTCTTAGATATCCATACGATAAAGAAGAATGGAATTGGAAAATAATATTAAAAACAGGAATTGGAATTTTCTTTTTCACATTTATGGTATTAGGAACGGTAATACACACAATATTAAAGTTCTTATAATTCTAAGCGTTGTTTAATCGGTTTCTCGCTCTTTTTCTTAATAAATACCAATTCGTCTAAATTCAATATTCTATCGCAATAAACGCATTGTATTTTTAAAGGTTTTTCTTCTAAAATTGTGAATTCAGAATCGATTGGTTCCTTTTCAGAATTGGAAATACAGGTAATATTAGGGCATTTAATCAATTTCTTAATTATGCTTGGTAATTTTAGATTAATCTTTTGTATTACATTATAATCTTCAATGAGCGAAATCGTTGCGTTGGGGGCGAGTATTGCAATCTGTTGCATCTGTGTTTCAGTTAGAAAAATATTTTCAACTTTAATAATATCTTTTATTTTATATTTTTTGGATTCGATATTAACTCCAATAGTCATCAAGTTCTGTTTCTCCCCCAATCCTATAACATCCATAATAGTCAACGCATAACCCGCATCAATATGGTCAATAACAGTCCCTTTTTTGATTTTTGGGATTTTTAATTTTTCTTCTTCTCCCATGAAATCTTACCACTTTAAAAATTAATTCTAAACTCTAGAAATAAAACCTCTTAATTGTTTTAAAAGATTTTCAAAAATTAAAAACTTTATAATAATAAATAAACTAAAACTGAAGTTGCAAGCAAATAAGTAAGATTATCGTCTATAGAAACATCAAGGTAATCAATTAGCCCCAATACTAATGATACTACTAAGGGAACTATAAAAACGGAGGGTAGGATTATTACATCAGGAAAGATATAAAAAATATACAAAAGAAATAGCACGCCAGAAGAAAATGATGATAGTATCCCCATAATTAGACCTTCGTAGCTCTTTTTACCTCCTCGTATTTTATGATGACCACGATACCTACCAACTAGATTAGCAGTACTATCACCTATATTTGACATTAAAATTGCGGCACAAACAATTAAAGGACCATTTCTTGTGAGTGGCCCAAAAATGAGAACTATAGACATAGTCCCTACAGCCATAGATATGTGGGGGCCAATTCTGGTTTTCAATTCTTTACGCCTTAATAATCTATTTACTGTTTTGAAGGGATAATCCTCTGGATAAATAATTCTAACATAGTCCGCAGTTAGAAGCCCGATTAAGGAAATGCTTGTCAAAAACAAAACTAAATATTGAGCAAACTCCACGCTACTTAAATTTATGATCGATTCTCCCGCTAAGAGTTCGTAAAAAAAATCTGGAAATAGATTTATAATAAAATCTACGAGTAATTTCACTAAAACGCTAAAGAGAAAGTAAACAAAACAAATAAAAATCACCACTAGATGAGTCAATTTTCTATATACTTCGTACTTAAACGGCAGTTCTCTCATAGTTTTCTCGTCTATTTCTATGTCCTTCAATCTTGACCTGTTCCTTTGCACCCTCTTTCTTTCTAATTTTACCAATATATAAAAAATAATGTAGAAAGGAATCGTGAAGAAAATAATGTAAAGCTCGAATGGATAAATAAGTATCAAATCACGATTTGGTCCAAGAAGAGAGACAAGCAATGCTATTAATAAAGTCATAGAATGAATTATGTTATTGAGAAACGCATCGTTTTCCCTATTCCTGTATGAATTTATAGAGAGTCTGAATAGGGTGATATCTACAATAAATAAAATTATTAAGTATAATATGTACGGTATCACAAAAATGACACACGATAAATGAAATTTAATAAGAATCAGAATAAAAAAGAAAATTTTAATCTTATTAAAAAAAAAAAGAAAATTTTAATAAAAATTAGAAAGATGCTTCGTCTACCTTTGGCATATCCTCGGAGGATAATGCTTTTTCGATTTCCTCTGTTGGAAGCTCGTAGTCTTTCAGGTCTCCAGTCATAAACTCTTTGTACGCTAATAAATCAAAGAATCCGTGTCCACTGAAATTAAATAGAATCGTTTTCTTCTCATTATTTTGTTTAGCTTGAATTGCTTGATCAATCGCTTCCTTGATAGCATGAGCAGTTTCTGGTGCTGGGAGTATACCTTCACAATTTGCAAATCTAAGACCCGCTTCGATTACTTCGGTTTGATGATGCATAACTGGTGAGATCATATTATTATTAACCAAAATAGAAATTATCGGAGCAATTCCATGATATCTTAATCCTCCCGCATGAATAGGACTAGGTATAAATGTGTGCCCTAAAGTG
>JAHQWX010000215.1 GCA_029856375.1 Promethearchaeia archaeon
GTACGCGAGAGTTGAAGACATATTCAATAATAAAAGCCCGAGATGCGTACCAATTCCTATTAAAAAGCCTCCGAGAAATATTTGATAATCGTTCTGGAAATCGGCGTTCCTGTAGAGTATAATTAATTCTACCATAAATAACAGCGAGGCCGTAAATAATATTATTTGAAATAATAAAAAAAGTTGAGGAGAGAGAAAATATTGCGCAAAAGCACGACTTGTAACGATAATGACCGAAAGGATGGTGATTTTATATTGATCTTTAATAACTTTTAAGCTGAATAGGATTGGTACGAGCATAAGAACGCACACATATGGAATCAACCACGGATCGTCAAAAGTGAGGTCGTCTAAAACATTCAGAAAGACATAAGCGTTAATGTATAAAATCATATTTAAGAAAGACTCTATTAAAAAATAAGTAATTAGTGCAATCACTACAATACAATAACTTTCATATTTATTTGCCAAGGAAATCAACCTTTTTAGAAGTATTTTATTTTTAGCATTTTTAATATTTTTAGCACGCCATCAATACCGTTTTCCATATAAATAATTCCAACGATTCCTTCTACGAGAGTGGCTTTAATGTGGAGAATCGTTTCTTTTTTAGCCTTGCTTTTTTTCGATTCGAGGTGAATTCGATTATTATACAAATCAAGCTCGTCGCAATATTTGGCGAGGCTTAAATTACGGACGATATTTGCTTTTTCAACCGTGATTTTTCCCTTATCCATGATACCATCTTCCCAAATCTCTTGAGTGACCGCTAAATCTAACGCGGAATCACCTAGTAACGCAAAGCCATCGGCAATATCTCCAAGACTCGACATAAACTCAAATTTATCCAAATTAAACGCTTTAGGATATTCTTCTTGGAAATAAATACCTAACTCCGCAAAGATATTTCTCGTGCTTGGTCTAAAGAGCGCAAGCGTAATTAAATTTGGGTTTTTAAATCCAATTGAGAGCTTTTTTTCTAACGATGGCACGAGATTTAATTGTATGTTGTCGTTTTTTAGGATAAAATTATCGATGTCGTCCTTCCAATTCTTCACGCGTTTGTACTTTTTTGACATCTTATCTGGAAATTTCTTAACATCGTCGCTTAAAATCGTGGAAATTTTCGATAAATCCTCTAATATCTCGGTTAAATCGTATTCAAGTTTTAAGTTCATCAGATAAATAAATAAAAACAGTAAGAAATATAAAAAATTTAAATTAATAATTAGCTAATTTTTAGAAAAAATTTTGAGAGAAGATAAAAAATGGCAGAAAAAAAAATAACTATCGAGGAAAAACATTCGTTGAAATTTTTATTGGCGTACAATTCGGGGCAATTTATAGACCAAGGTGCATATCAAGCTTTTACATTTTTAATTTTCAATTTTTATTATACAGTCGTTATAAAGGATGTATTCCCGATTACATTAGGATTTATTATTTGGAGTCTCTGGAATTCGATCAACGATCCTTTGTTAGGTGCGTTGTCAGATCGCACGAAATCAAAATGGGGAAGAAGAAAACCTTATATTGTAGTAGCAACCGTACCCCTATGTCTGATGATGATCTTTTTATGGACACCTCCCACAGGTAACATAGGTGCGTCGTTCGCGTATTTTCTTGTAATGATTTGTCTGTTTGATACCATATATACAATGTATTCTGTAAACTCAGTCTCTTTATTTCCGGAACTTTTTCAAAATTTAGAGGAGAGAGCGAAATCTCAAATGATTCGACAGATTTTTACGGTGATTTCTCTTGTATTTGCAACCATATTACCAACGTTTCTTATTCCGCACATTAATATATCCGGGCAACCTACGGAAGTTTATTTATCTGAATATATTCTAAATGGAGTTGTTCTCGCAATTTCTTTTGGATTAGTTGGGATAATTTATTTGAAATTTGGGCTGAAAGAGCGAGAAGAATTTTCTGAAGATCACAAAGCTGCTCCGCCACTTCTTACATCGTTAAAATATTCGTTGAAAAATCCAGCGTTTAGAGTACATGTTATAGCTATGCTTTGCACATGGTACGTTTATGGGATGTTGCCTACAATTGTGCCTCTTTACGGTAGATTTGTATTAGGTATCGAAGAGAACGCGTTTGAGTTGGGTTTATTACTTGGTTTTACATTCATCTCAGCAGCAATATTTACAGTGCTGTGGCGGTTTGTTTCAGTTAAATTGGGAGTAAAAAGAACGATAATAATATCAAATTGTACTTTCATCATTTTGCTAATTCCTTTCATGTTTGTGACTGATGTAATTTCTGCGTTTATAGCGTTTTTTCTAGCAGGTGTTGGGCTCGCTGGTTCTATGGTATTAGGCGACTTGATAATCTCAGCAGTTGTTGATGCTGACGAGTTGGAAACGGGGATTCGACGAGAAGGGGGATATTATGGAATAAACGGATTAATTATTAGGTTTGGAACGATCTTTATATTTGTTACAATTAGTATCGTCTTAACTGGTGTTGGGTGGAAGGTATTTGATCCAGAAACTGTAACAGAACAGACGATTTTTGGATTAAGAAGCTTGATGTGCATTTTCCCTGCAATTGCTTTAGGTATTGGTGCAATAGTGATGAGTCGGTTTCCAATTTCACACGAGAAATACAAAGAAAATAGAGAGAAAATTGAGAAAATACACGAAGAGAAAAGAAAGAAATTAGCAACTACATCTAAATAAATAATTAATAAAAAAGAAAATGAAATTTTAAAAATTTTTTTTACATTTTAATTTTTTACTTCTCGCTTCCATACTTTTTGAACATTAATACTCCAATAAATATTATTACACCTGCCATTATTGAAACAACTGTTAAACTTAGCAAGATTTCTGCGCTCAATATTTCAGCACCGTGAAAGATCAATGTAATCGAATGGGTAACATAATAGCTGGGAAGGAACAATGCGATAATTTCAGTGGTCGGACTTAATGGTAAGAAAGTGCCAAAGAACATTTGTGGGAGGATAAATATCATTGAAGTTCCAACTGCGACAGCTCCAGATTTCGCTATTGATGCAGTAAGAAGTCCCAATCCTACGGAGCAGAGTGAGAGAATTATCATTAAAATAAAGGCCATGACAACTCCCCAAACGCCACCAAGAGGTCGAAATCCCATAAGTACGGAAAAAAGAAACACCAGAACAACTTGAATTATGGAGATTATCATATTGGTTATAATATGGCTCCCTAAAAACTCGCTAGAGGATATAGGAGTCACATTAATTCTCCTTAGCAATCCTTCTTCTCGTTCGTCAGCGAAAGACATTGCAACCGTCATAATAATAAATATACAAGCATATGCGAATAGCCCAGGTGCCATAATGTCAAATGTATTAACTCCACCTGTATCACCACCACCAATTGCCCCAAAGGTCAATCCAAACACCAATGTAAGGATTGCTGGGAACAAAAGGTTCATAATCAAAATAGCTGGTTCTCTAATTAACTTTTTTAATTCTATTTTTATCAGTCCAAATAATCCTTGAAAGTTCACTTTTAGATCCCCTCTAAAATTCTTCTACCAGTAATGTTCAGAAATACTTCTTCTAAATTTTTAGCCTCATATTTCGCCAATAATTCTTTCGGAGAACCGAGTTCAATCAATTTACCATAATCTATAATACCAACTCTATCGCTGAGTGCTTCAGCTTCTTCGATATAGTGAGTTGTTAAGATTACTGTTTTATTTTGCTCTTTGAGCGATCCAATGAACTCCCATGTTGCCCGACGCGCTCGAGGATCCATTCCAACCGTTGGTTCGTCGAGGAATGCAATTTTGGGATCGTTAATTAAAGCCATAACTATGTTTAATTTGCGAAGCATACCTCCGCTGTACCCTTTTGCTTTCCTTTTGCTATATTCTGTTAAGCCTAATGTTTCTAGATGTTTATTCATCCGTTCTTTTATTACTTTCTTGTTCACCCGGTGCAAATCTCCGAAGAGTTTTACATTTTCTTCAGCGTTAAGATATTTAAAAACAGCAGCTTCTTGAGGGCACACGCCGATCAACTTTTTAACATTTTTTAGTTCTTTCTTTACATCGTAGCCTCCTACGATAGCAGTACCTTCAGTTGGTTTAACCAATCCATTGAGAATATTTATCGTTGTAGTCTTACCGGCACCATTAGGCCCTAGAAGACTGAAAAGCTCGCCATCTTTAATTTTAAGGTTTAGTCCATCTACGGCGATTATATCGTCGTATCGCTTTACAAGATCTTTAATGATAATTGCATAGCCATTTTCTTTAATTTTATTGTTTTTATTAGACATTTTTCGTGTATTTCCTTGTTTTGATTTGTTTATAGATAATATATTATTCATCATATCATTTGTTTTTAATAATATTATTTTTACTGTATTGAAAATACTATATGTGTATAGGTATCTAAATTTTCTATAGACCGATTTTTATCAGATAAAAGTTAGAAAAGATTATTTTATGGCAGGAATTAGAATTTAAATAAAATATAATAGAGGTAAATATAAAAAAAATTAATTTAAAATGAATT
>JAHQWX010000216.1 GCA_029856375.1 Promethearchaeia archaeon
AAGGTCGGTGGAAAATGTAATACAAGAGTTAGAAATCGTCTCGATGAATAAAAAAATAAACGATGTGTTTTTCGTTGACGATAACATTCTCGTAAACATGAAACGCATAAAAAAATTGTGTATTGAAATTATTAAGGGTAAAAAAGAGAAAAGAATACGCAGAAAATTGCACTTCTTTTTTCAAGGAAGACTGGATTCCATGGCAAGGCACCCCGATATCGTTAAACTAATGGGTAGGGCTGGATTTTGGCTCGTTCTCGTTGGAGTTGAAGCAACAGACGATAAAGGATTAAAACAAGTTGAGAAGGGCTGTAAAATGGAAAGTATTAAAAAAGGGATTGAAGCCCTACATGAGGCTGGAATTCTTGTTATGGGAAATGTTATCATTGGAACTAACCTTAACGACGATATCGACGATGTTTTTAGGACGATTAAGAGAACGGGGGACTTAACCTTAGATCTACCGAGTTTCACCCTTCTAACTCCCTTTCCTTCTACTGGATTCTATTCTGAATTAAAAGAGAAGGACCTCTTACTCACAGAAGATTATTCTAAATATAATTGGCTTACTCCCGTAATAAGAACTAAAAATTTCAATCCTGATGTACTTCAAAAATTATTGTTTCTGGGCTTTTTTTACGTTGGTTTTTACGGTGGTACTTGGGCAAATAAAGTACAAATTGGGCGTAGGGGATACAAAAAGAGAGGTATATGGTTCGCTCTCCACGCTGGGAGGGCTTGGCGCACGGTTCAGGCTTATTTTACATGGAGAAAAATCGTAATGTCGCATATAAAACACATTCCAAAAAAGGTGCGAAATCAAATATTAAAGCCGCGTCTTGACCAGATGGAAGAATTAAAGCAGGCAATTATGCAATAACGGTGTTTATTTTATAGTGGAAGTGATTAAATCGCCTAAGAATCACGCTTATCGCTGGAAGCGAATTTTACTTATTAAACCAAATTATAGAACAACGGGATGGGATTACTATAATATGGACTTCCCACCTATAAATTTAACATATATTGCGAGTTATTTAACGGATTTAGATGTCGATGTCCAAATTCTCGATGCAAAAGTGCATAATTTAAATTACCGACAATTAAAAAAGAAAATTGCGCAATACAATCCAGATTTGGTGGGAGTTTCGATTTTTGTATCAGCCGCGATTGATATTTGCTATGAGATCGCAAGAATAACAAAAGAAGTAAATCCGAATTGTGTGGTCGTCTTTGGAGGTAGGCACGCTACATGGGTCCCTGACGAGACTCTGGGAGTAAAAGAGATCGATTTTTTAGTAAGGGGCGAAGGAGAATTGACTTTTAGAGAGTTGATCATCAATGGTACTCCAAAAGGCGTTAATGGGATATCGTATAGATCTAATGGGAAAATAATTCATAATCCAGATCGTCCTCTAATTGAAGATTTCGCAAATATAAGATTACCCGCACGACATTTAACTAAAGGTAATAAATATAAAATGTTTACTGTAAGGTTAGAAACAGTTGAGACTTCGAGGGGTTGCCCCCATAAATGTACATTCTGTACAACCCATAAATTCAACAACGGTCTTTGGAGACCCAGGCCAGTTGAAAAAATAATTACAGAATTAAAAACGATATCGCAGGACCGAAGGATAACGGATATCTTTTTCGTTGATGATAATTTAACCGCCAATACAAATAGAGTAATTGAAATGTGCGATAGAATTATCGAATGCAAAAAGAAAAGAGAAATTAACGATTTCAAGTTTTTTGCTCAAATACGAGTGGACCATGTGGTTAAATCTCCAGAAATGGTTAAGAAGATGGGAGACGCGGGATTTTGGGTTGTATTTATTGGAGTTGAGAGCGTCAACGAGGAAGTCTTAAAAGATATGAGGAAGGGGCTCTCGTTTCAAAAAGTTCTGAAAGGAATTGAAATTTTGCACGATAACAATATTTTAGTTATTGGAAACTTAATCATTGGAGTTGATCTGAACGCTACGGAAGAGGACATTAAGAAAGAAATTCAATTCATGAAAACCGTTGATATAGATATCGTTAGCTATGTATTATTAACACCATTTCCTGGTAGTGATACACTCAAGGAATTGGACGAAAAAGGTTTAGTTATTACGAAAGATTGGTCTAAATACACAGTTTTCGATCCAGTAATAAAGACCAACGCGCTAAGCCCCAAAAAATTATATGAACTTCTGTATTACTCTTTTAGGGAGTTGAAATATTTTAATAATTACCGACAAATTTTATCTCGAGTGAAAAAAACCCGCGGTTATTCTTTTATGCTGAATCCAAGGCGAATTCTCTCGATTTTAAATTCTTTATTTAAAGTTAGGTCGTTATTTTTAGAATTTAAGCAGCCATAATCCGCATGTAATCCAATTAGAAACTATTTTTAATCATGAAGTATAATTAAAAATATAATTTTCGAAAAGAAAATTATTTGACCCAATAACTTCCTCCGCAGGGGTTACCGAGCATGGTCAATAGGCCTTGATGGGTCAAGACTGATTACAGGTGCTGGACTTAAGATCCAGTGGCAAAGGCCTTCGTGGGTTCGAAAGTGATGGCTAAAAGCCATTTTCCGAAAATCCCACCCCCTGCACACTATTTTTAATTTCGCAATATCAGCACATATCGAATCTATTTGAAAAAAATTATTTATAATTCATTGTTCTTATACATAAATAAGGAAAAAAGGGCTTTTGAATCATAAATAGTTATTAGGGAATAAAAAATGTCTCAATACTTCGGCGTAGCAATCTCGATAGAATATGTCGTTATAACCCATATGGAATCGAAGCAAATTATCTACTACACTCAAGCACCGGGAATTAAATTCGAGATTGAGCTAATCGAACAATTTCGAAGGGCAGTTCAATTTAAAGAGATCGATCTGCCAGTCTCTGACGGAGATATCGCACAAGCTACTCTAAAGGGTAAATATTTAATTACGCGCGCAGGCAACTTTACCTGGGTTACCATCGTTATTAATCAAAAACCAACTCGTTTTACGCGCGAAGCGCTGCATTCTTTTGGTATTAAATTCGAAAACAGGTTTGGTCGAGAAGTGAAACATTTCTATACGAAATTTAAAGGAGATACAAGCATTTTTAAAGAAGATAGTTTCGGCAGACAAAGCGTTGATGGAATTATTAACGAGGTGCTCCACTTAACATTTGCTCTCCCTCATAAGTTGAGGTTTCCGACTAAGAAAATGTCAAAACGTACGGCAAAAATCTGGGAAATATGCGAAGATCTCGCCAGAGGAAAGCGATACATACTTTTAGGTGAAGTGCTCACGCGGGCGAAGACCGAATTGGGAGAGGATCCGGTCGGTATTACCGATTCGATATACAATTTGGTTCAAGCAAAATTTCTTGTCCCAATTCCTATGGACGAATTTATGAAAGATTACGCTTAATTTTAATTGAAGAACATTATGGCCATTCCCGATAATCCCTTAGATTTTTATTTGAGTCCAGCTCCTTTCGCAGCTATTGTCACCGGTCTTATTCTGATCGTTCTTTCGCTTTCCATAATCTCAAAACCAAAATTGCGACCATATTTCAAACCATTCTTTAAATTTTACTATTATCTCGTCATGAGTCCGCTTCTTGCGGTTGCTGGGATTATTTATGTAGTCACAATAAGCAAAATTAATATATTTCAAAAATTTAGAGAAATCGGTTTTTACGAGAAATTTAAAAATATATATTTAGAACCTACAAGAATTTTTGAAGATATGAGAATCAATCCGAAAAAGTATCATTTATGGGTGGGCATTTACATATGTGCGGTATTCATTGCCATTGATTACATATTCATTACAATTTTAACCGAAATTTTTTATGGTGGTACGCAATCGATAATTTTTGGAATTATTTCATCCAATCCTCCAGGTATCATAGATCCTTTTAAAAGATGGGTGTACATAGCAATTATTGGAAACCTCGTTTGGATTCCAACGAAGTTTACAATATATTTACTTGTAATTTTGTTTCATAAATACGATAAATCTGATGAGCCTCCAAATCGACCTTGGTACGATAAGGTCAGGTTGATATATATCGCGTGGGGATATATTATCGCCGCAGATATGGTGTGGATTTTAGGTATGATAATATCCCTTCTTGTTTCAATCGTTATTCCTTCGTGGGAGGTATTAATCTTTACTTGGATATTTGTTATAATTTGCGGATTAATGGAACTGCTTTATCAACAATATAGTCTCCGCGGATTATTTAAAATAGGTTGGGCAAAAGGATTCTTATTCTGGTTAATCTCAATGATACCATTCGCAATTACCTCGTTTTTACTAGTAGAATTGCTCGGACCTATTATCATGAATCCACTTCCTTGAAGAAGAAAAATCAAGTACTTTAAAATTAGGAAAAAAATTAATGCGATAAATTATGGATTGAATACTATTTCAATATAATTTATTGTCCATGATAATTAGGTCCGATAAATATTTTTTTAAATCAGTACATCTCGCTCTCAGTGTTACTTCAGT
>JAHQWX010000217.1 GCA_029856375.1 Promethearchaeia archaeon
GATTTCCCTTTTTAGATCTCTTGATCGAAATAATGAATTTTTACTTTCGAGACCCCCACCAACATCAAGTGCGTACGATTCGTCGATGATAACTCCCCTCTCTTTCATTGATTTTAGCAGCAACTTGTGTAATATCGTAGCACCCATTTGATCTTGGATATCGTCTCCAATAAGAGGTAAATTTTTGTTCTCGTATTTTCTGTTCCATTCAGGATCGTTTGCTAATTTCGACGGCGTAGCGTTGATAAACGCACAATTTGCCTCTAACGCTTTCTGTGCGTAATATTTCACTGCTTCGTCTGCACCGGATGGTAGAAAGCACAAAACCATAACTCCTTTTTTAAATTCTTCGACTAGATTTGCGCAAGATTCGCTTGAAACTAGGATATCTTCTCTTGTTTCTTCGCTAATTCCATCTAAAATTTCTCCCATCTTTACGATTACATTGGTTTTAGGGACATTTGGATTGAATTTTAAGGCCACATTCGGCTCAGAGAATATTGCATCAGCAAGATCATATCCCACTTTTCTCGAATCAATATCAATTGCTGAAACAATTTCAATGTCAGAAAATTTATATCCCGCTAAATTATGGTGTAGAACTCCATTTCCTTTGCTAAAAAGGCCTTGAACTAAACTTGAACATAAATTTCCCACACCCACAATGGACACTGGGATCTTTCGCATCATAATTCTTATTTAATAAGGAGCATTTTAAAAACTTTATTTAAGAAAAGACCTCATAGTAATTCAATTAAATCAAAATCCATCACAAAATAGAATTAAAACTAAGTTTGATTTTTTAATGGTTTTAAACTTTTATCCGAAATGCGGAGCGAAATTTGGCTCTAATTTCTTCGTTATGTCTCTTTTAGAGGAGTCATAAATCCACCTACAGTTCTTTTTGGTAGCGGAACCATCGTTTTACAATGTTTTACGCGTACTTCATCTCTAACTATGAATTTTCCAATGTTTTCAGCTTCAGAATTGATTTTCTCTAATATAGAATCTTCGACTGGTTCAAATAGAAAAATTTTAACTAGAGGTTCCGATTTTTCTGTTGCGTCCCAAATGCCAATAGCTTTACTATCGAGAAAAATCGTTGATGTAATATTACCAGATCGATCAAAAGCGTATTCGGAATATTTTGGATTAAGGTATCTTTCTCGTTCTTTATATCCCATTGGATAAGGATCTAAAAGAGGCAAGAGTTTTATTACCTTTTCGTCTTTAATTTTTGTTTTTTCTAACGATTTGATGTTTTTACTAAGCATTAAATAATTGCCTGAGAGTTCCGTGATATTAATTTCTTTTATTCCCTCATTTATGGCGTTCAATGCGTTAGTAACTTCGATTTTTGTTAGTCCTGTCCACCAAACAATATCGTTTACTGTTACAGGACCATAAGAATCTAAATATCTCAACACCAACTGCGAAATTGCTTCGTCTTTGCTAAATTGTTCGAGATTAATATCTGGAAAAAGGTCGTTAAAAATTGCGTAATTTGAGCGCCTATCCTTCCAACTTTTAATCGGTCTGCTTCGAACTAAACTCCCTTGATAACACATTAGATTTATTATTTGGGATATATTCGCTTTCGTATTCAATATTTTTTTTATTTCCGATGTAGGTAGTTCCTTATCCTTCAGCAATTCCAAAATCTTGCTCGAAATCTCTTGATATTTCTTTAAAGAAATTGCGCGAGAATCTAAAAACTTATTTTTCCACTTTTCTAACTTTCCCCTTGTTGCTTTAAAACAAATTGGAATCATGGGGTTGGTTTGAAGGAATAGCGTATTTCTCATACATTTGATTCTTGCTAAACTTCGATTGTTATATAGTTCTTTCTCTAATTTTTTCTTTGAGAAATTTCTTGCTCTTGCGAAGAGAGATAAATAAGGTGTGAGAGTGTCCGTAGCGTGTAATCCACATAAATCGTCAGCGATTTGTAGTATATTTTCTATTTTAGAATCGTCTGTAAGATGTTGTTTTCTTAAGATGAAACGGTTTACTTGATCTAAGTCGAAGATAATCAAATTCCACACTAGAAAATGTTCTATGATATTACTTAGATATTACGAGAATTAATAATTTTAAGATTAGTACTTATCTTGTTAAATAAATTTGGAGCAATATTATGATTCACGCGAAATCATACAATTCAACGAAAGCGAAAAACATAGACGAATTGCCGGTAAAGATTTCCTTTGTTGGATTTCCAGCGGTCGGAAAAACTACGATTCTAAAGCTTCTCTCTGAAAATATAGTTAATCAGTTTTACATACCAACGATGGGATTTGATTTTAGATCTGTAAAAATTGGTAACAAATTAATTACCGTTTGGGATTTTGGAGGTCAAAAGTCATTTCTTGATATGAATTTATCCCATTATTTATTTGGAAGCGATATAATCTTTATAGTTACTGATTCTACGCCGAAAAATGTATTGGATTCTCGAAAGTTATTAGATATTTCTCGAGATAATATAGAAGATGATGGAGTAGTATTCGTCCTAGCGAATAAACAAGATTTGCCCGGACACATGGACGCTGAGCGGGTAGAGAGTGTATTACATTGCAAGACTTATCCATGTACCGCTATTGATCCGGCTGAAAGGTCGAACTTAATGAAATTTATCGAACGCGAACTAGATATAGCTTCAAATATTAGGAGGAAAAAATAAATGAAATTTTCACAAAATGAGTTAGTTGGCACTGCATTAATCGGATTTGATATGATCGGTGGGCCGTTTTTAAAGTTTTCAAAAAATATTACTCAATCAAGAATGAAAATCAATTTAGATGAATGGGCAACCAATTTTTATCTGGCGTTTCGAGGAGGAAACGCTGGTAAAAAACCGAGAGCGATTCTTTACGACGATTTCTACATTGTAGCTTACCCAAGAGGTCTGGAACTATGCTGTTTATTCATGAAACCGCATGGGATAGAACAAAACATGAGAGAATTAAACAAAATTGCAAATCGTTTCATAACTGAAGTGGAGACCCAAGAAGAAGAAGATATAGCAGATAATGAAGGCGATGATATAGAAGAAATTAAAAGAATTTTGGTTAATCTTATAAAAGGCAACGATATGTCAACTCCAGAGCTTAGGAGATACTTCCAGCTGAGTAATTCCCAAATCTGGAAAATTATGAATGACTTAGAAAGCAGTGGAAAAATAAAACGAACCAAAAAAGAAGGGCGAGCGATATTTTGGACAGGGTGAAGTAAATACAAAAAGATTTATCTGAATAACTCTCGGATGAATTTTTCTTCGTAATTAGCTTTTTTTTTATTAATTTTCCTTAACATTTGAAAATTCATTGGAAAAGGATCGTAATACATCGATAATACTAGGTAAGATACTTTGATGTCATTTAGTTCCATACATTGATGTTATTATGTTTAATAAAGGTAATCAAGGGATTAATACTATAGATAGTGTTGGGTTTTTTCATTTACATAACAAAATTTGCATAAAAAACACGCGCATTAAAAAATGAATTTTTCATCAAATGAAATTGTTGCCGCTGCCTTAATTGGCTTCGATATGAAAACTGGCCCCTTTTTAAGAAATAAAACTAATTTTTCTAAAGAAGCTTTGAATATCAACATGGACGAGTTCGCGGTAAACTTTTACATTGCATTTTCTGGAGGTAATCAAAACAATAAAAAGCCTAGAGCTATCTTATACGACGATTTCTACATTGTAGCTTTTCCTAAAGACCTAGATCTATATTGTTTCTTTATGAAACCAAAAGGAATCGATAATAATATAAAACATCTTGAGAAAATCGCGGGTTTATACGCAAAAAAGATCGAATTTCAAGAAAAGGGGGGTCTCGATAAAAAGATGGAAGTGCTTAACAGTAATATCGAAAAAATTAGAGAGACTATATCTGGACTCACAAAAATACTTGGAGTTTACGAAAAAAGAAAAAGAATTACAGAATTCTTTTTATAGTATTTTTTAATTTAATACAGGTCTTTTATTAAGAAATCTAAGTTCAAATCTTGCAGCGTTTCTTTTAGTGGCTTAGCTGTTTCTCGATCCCAGCCCATTGCATCGCATGTTTCTTTATAGAAATCAACATAATCAATAGTAATTCCTTTATTCGGGCCTCTTTCGAATGGGGGATCGCCAACGACTCTTCCCGGAATCCTATTGCTCGCGATGTCAATGCCCTCGCGGAGAGTAAAAGCTTGTCGAAGCGTTTGAATTCTACATCCCGTTTTTATTAATTCGTCAGGTTTGATATCCCAACCCACAACAGCTTTAATTATTTCTCGCCCTGGATATTTACCAAACAATGTTGTAAATAAACACAATCCAAGGCTATTTTCAAATTGCGCAAAACCGCTGATCATCATTTGTCCTTTTCCTCTTCTTTTCA
Source organism: Promethearchaeia archaeon (assembly GCA_029856375.1). Taxonomy (GTDB): domain Archaea; phylum Asgardarchaeota; class Lokiarchaeia; order Sigyniarchaeales; family SOKP01; genus 6H3-1. Next base: position 4,398 of record JAHQWX010000217.1, read on the forward strand.
CATCCTTTTTTGAACCCTCCGGATGCTTGAGACCCTTCATAAAACGGTCTATTGAACCTAACTCTAGGAAATCGAGGCTT
>JAHQWX010000218.1 GCA_029856375.1 Promethearchaeia archaeon
AGGAGCTTTACCATATATTTATGTTGGAGATTGGAATAAAACTCTCGAAGAGTGTTGGAAATATATTTTTGCGTCTCTAGGAACTCCCGAAGAAATTCTAATGGAAGATTGGTGGGATAGATTTCTTCTTAGGACAGATCCTATATATTTTTTAAATTCTTCAAAAACACCTCCAATCCTTTGGCAAATCGGTACGACTGATGAATTCTGGTACCATCGCTGTATTAATGGTACTATTGAATCTGTACCTCACGAAAATGCTTACCTCCAGATTTTTCCAAACGCGCACCACGGATTTATCCGGGACGAATATAATCTAACAAGCTATTGGATCGACTATGTATTATTCAATGGACCAGCGCCTCCAAAATTTAATGTTACTCAAAATCAAAAAGAATTAGGTATTTTTGGTGAAACTCTAAGGATTGATGTTCAAATCGAATCTGAAACTCAAATAAAGTCTGTTCAAGTGGTGTATAAATATCTTGATTTTGTTGGTTCTTCTTGGTCAAGGTTTAATCTCTTTAAAAACGAAGAGGATACATGGTCAGGGGTGTTAAATCCGGGTATAGTCACATCAAAAATCGATTATTATATCATTGTGAACTTAGAAGGAAAAGATAGTGTTTGGTTTGCCTCAAAAATAATTACTCCGGGTACTTTCTTCAGCATTTTTACGATTCCTTTTGTTATTTTATTCGTAGTTTTTATTGTCTTGCCGATATACTTGATAATTAAACGAAGGTACAAAAAAAATGTGATGGAACTTGGAGAAGATATTCAAAAGGAGGCAAAGGCTTTTTTTATCACCGAGATTGTAAGAATTGTAACTGCAGAATTGTTATTATTCTCTGGATTAGTGCTACCATGGGTTACTTTTCCAAATTCTCAATTATTTTGGAATATAACTTATCAATTTGATAATTTATATACTTGGCCGCTTATATTTGGCGATTTAGCACCTTATATGACCTCATTCACGATAATTTTTTGGATTCTAATGTTTCATTTAGCTTTATCAAAACCAATTCTATCGGGATTTCTATTGTTAATTCAATACATATTCAATGCACTCATTTTTTTAACATTTTGCAGTTATTTATGGAGTTATTTCATTGGTATTGGTTTTTATATCACATCTATTCCTCCATTAATAATGATAATTATTGGGATTTGGAAGCGGGGCTATCAAGCAAAGCTTGGAATTAGAAAACCCAAAACAAAAATTTATAATATCGATCGTTGGTTAAGGTTAAATATACAAGAAGAGGGGGTTCTCGATACTGCGTAGATCAATAATTGAAGGGATACCAGATTACTTAACTGCATCGAGAGGTTTTATTTGCGTGATAGTTCTACTATTTATTACCTTTTCAATAATAAATCCATATATTTTCGCTTTCCTATATATAGTAGGATGGATTACGGACGCTTTAGATGGAAAAGTAGCGAGGTATTTAGGAATAACTGGCAAATTAGCAGAATGGGATTTTATTTTTGACACTTTTTTTCAATGGACAATTATTGCTTATGGTGCGTATATAGGTTCTTTACCTTTACTCTTTTTTTGGATATGGAGTTTATTGTGGTTAGCGCTAGGAGCGATAATTAGAAATAAAGCAGTAATAGCACTTATGGGAACGCTTGGTGTTATCATACATCTAGTGCTACTGTATTGGTACAATAGTTTTGTTTTTGGGATATTGATTACATTTTGGTTAATCCATTTTGAAATCAATATTCATAGGTTTGTAGGGCGTTTAACTGAATTTCAAGAAGACGCATCTAAATTGAAAAAATCTCACTGAATCTAGAAGATTATATTGAAGATCTGATAAATTCCTTTTGTTTATATGATTATTTTTTCTCGATTGTTCTCCCTTTCCACTTCACTTTTCCAGTTAAGGTCTGATACATGGAGCGAATTGCGATTATATCGACTAAAATTACGCTTAAGGGATAAAGAAAGATTAAATATACAGGAAATTTAAATCTAATAATTGCAATAGACCATTGAATAAATGTTAAAATCAGAACAAGTATATTTATTAAAATAGCATCAGTTGATATCGGAATCCCACATAAAAATAGGATTATTGTTATTATTGGTTGGATAAAAACAGCCGTTAACCAAATCCAAACCCAAAGGAACAAAGGGATATTATAATTAAAAGCGCAAAATAAATTTCTACTAAAACTATTAAAAACATCTTTAAAGCTATTATACATTCTACACGACGAATTTTTAGTAGCATCTACGATATTCCATTTAAATCCAGATTTCTTAATTAATTTTCCAAGGGGTATATCATCAAGAATCTCAGTTTTTATTGATTCGTGACCACCAACTTGTTCATAAGCATTTCTACGAAATAGCATAAATTGGCCGACAGTTAAGCTTAGGCTAGGAGATTTAGACTTATTAGCAATCCCTATTGGTATAAACGACGAGATACTCCAAGGCATTATAGGAAGTATTAGCTTCTCTGACCAAGTTTTAACGATTTGTTTGGGAATAGCGGATAACAAATCTGAATTTTCAGCATATAAAGCAGATATGGTTTTATTCAAAGTATCTTGCTTATGAACCGTATCTGCGTCAATAAACAAAAATAATTCACCAGACGCTTTTTTTGAAAGCTGATGACACGCCCAGTGTTTTCCAGTCCATTCCGATGGTTTTGGATCTCCATCAAAAAAGCGTAATTTATCGTATTCAGAGCACATTTCTAATACAATATCCCGTGTTTTATCTTCTGAATTATCGTTTAAAACAATGACTTCAAAATTTTGATAGTCTTGCTTCAAAATCGATTCGACACAAATTTTTATATTTTTCTCTTCGTTTCGGGCTGGAATTAAGACCGATACTTTTGGATTATTTAATGGATTTGAAAATTTTTTTAATCGCTTAAGCGATTTAAGATTATAAAGCTCAATTATAAAAATTATGATTGTAAAGATCAAAACAATCATGGAATGGATTGTGAAATAACTCATGTCTCTTAAAAGATCGAATAACTGATAAATTATTAATCAAAAAAGAATATTAAGGTTTCTTCTATATTTTAACAACAAATTTTTAAAAATCGAATTAATAGGAGATATTGAGGTATTGAGAAAATTCTATTTATTTTTTTTTTTTTTTATTATATAGCGCTTACTTAATTTGGGGAATAACGCTCTTGTGTTCTTTTGGTATTTACGATAAGCATCTCCAAATCTCCTTGTAAGATCAGCTTCCTCGTAGTGAATCATTATTGGCACATAAACTACTACGAAAATCGTCATTACTATCACTAGAAACCAAGAATTGGTTGCAAACGCAATCGCTACGAATATAGGAAATTCCCCCAACGACTGAGGATGACGAATAAATCTGTAAATACCACCATACATTACTGTGTCTCTTGATGGCTGTGCGGTTTCTTTTCCCGCATCTTTTACTCCTTTAAGCATTATAACTAAACCTGGAACAATAATTGCCGCACAAATGATAATTCCAACCCAAATATTAGGATTAATTAACCAATTTAAAATCGAAATTGGAAACCATATCCAGAGTATAAGGTTAATCACAATAATAAACTCGAGAAACCCAGCGATCCCTCTGAAAATTCCACATTCTTTCCACGCTCGTACCCCTCTTTTTTCCTCTCTTTTCATTGGTTGAACGCTAAGAGTATAAAAATAGCAGAATAAAAGAGTGCTGATTAATAATGAGATAAAATTTATCCATTCTATCAAAGTCCTCATCTAAGATGAAGGTAGAGATTATTTCACAAAAATGTTATGTAAAATAAAAATTTAATTACTAAAATTCTGCAGGAAAACAATGAAAAAAAGAAGTTATTAAAAAGTAATAAATTTAAATTTCAATCTCATTTTCGCAAGACCAACATTTCTCGCCTTTTCCTTTTAACATTTTGGCGCATTCTAAGCAATAATAAGTTTCGCAATGAGGACAAATGTAGACATTTGCACCAACAATTGGTCCCTTATGAACAATGCATTTGGCTCTTTTCTTTTCGACGGCTATTTCTTCTTCTGTTTTTTCATTTGAAATATGATTGTGTGAAGTATTGGTTTTAATCCAATATTTTTTTCACTTCTAATTTCCATCTCTTAACACTCCGTTATTTGATTTTTGTTTTCCTTCTGGTTGATTATCTTTTACCATTTCTGAATAGACTCTTTCCAATTGAGACGTTTTTGGTTGTGTAAATGAGATAACTGTAAAATCAGATTCAAATTCCTTAATCAAGATTTTGAGAATTTCTCCTTTTGATTCGACTCTTCCATCATAGAAAATCTTTATACCCTGATGTTCAGGATTATATTTTATAGGAATTTTTGAAACATTTGGATCTAAATCTTGGTCTAGATAAGGATTAAGCCTTTCAGTTAATCTTTTTATTATAGGTTCTAATTCTTCAGGTTTAATAGGATTAAGTAAAACAGAATTTAGCTCACTTG
>JAHQWX010000219.1 GCA_029856375.1 Promethearchaeia archaeon
ACATGATGAATTACGACAAATGGTTAAGGAAGATTAAAAGCGCATTTGATCCGAATAGAACAGCCGATTCTGGCTTTTATATTTCAGCAGAAGCCGAAAAATAAATAAATATGGAGTGATTTTGATGGAAACTAAACTAACCGAAAAGAAGGTAAGGGGATTTGCTGGACTTATCGCAAAGATTATGGAACCCTTAAACGAGAATCCAAAATTCAAGGAAGGATTTAAAACTACTCAAAAAAAATTTCTCGTTGATGCTTCAAATTTAAATTACGCTGCGTTGGTTACAGTAGATAACGGGATTGTGACAGTTGAGAGCGTTCCAAATAAACCCAGATCTAATTTGGATAAAAAAAAATTGGGTTGGAACGGATTAATCTCGATGGATTCCCAAATTTTCCTTGCGTTATCAATGAATAGAATCTCTATGCTCAAAGTGGCGCTGTTATGGTTAAGACGAAAAGTAAAAATGAAAGGAATCACGAAGTTATTAACCTTGTTAAAGATTTTCTCTCTTTTAAACGAGTAGAATCAATCTCTAATTAAATTATTTTTTTACGCTTCCACTTTTTTAAATCTTCTTTAGTATAGCCTAATAATCCACAATATATTTCTTCGTTGTGTTCGCCAAATTCAGGCCCGGGCGCCTCAACCGATCCCTTAGTCTCTGAAAAGTTTATCAACCGATTCGGTATCGTTGCTCTATCAATCCCCCATTTCGAAAAGTCAAAACGATCTACCATCATCCCTCTTGCCTTTAAATTTGGGTGGTCATGAACCTCGTCCATTTTTAAAGTCTTTCCACACGGGATTCTTACCTCTTCAAGTTGCTTAATGGCCTCGTCTCTCGTTAAGTTTTTACTCCAATCCTCAACCATCTCGTCCAAAAAGTCGATGTGATCGAATCTTTTAATGGGATTATCGAATCGAGGATCGGTTATTAGTTCCGGTTTTTTCAACACATGTTCGCAAAGGCGCTTCCATTGGTTATCAGTGATCGTTGTCATTGCCACTAATCCGTCCTTACAACGATATTGGTTGTAAATTGGCAAAAATTTAGTCCCGATGTCTAATCTGGAAACCAAAGGAATAAATTCTCTCGCCTGCGCCCTAATATTTATAGCGAACATGACGTCGTGCATAGATATATCAATGAACTGCCCCTTTCCCGTCCTCTCTCTGTAATAGAGCGCTTGTGAGATGCCGAGCGCGCAAATATGCCCCGCTGTATAATCAGCAATGGGCATTTTAGGAGGGCCCTCGTGAAGATCTAACGCGTCAAGAATTCCCGATTGCGCTTGAATAATTATGTCGAAACTGGTTTTACTAGTGTATTTCTCTAACCCCTCGTTTCCGTATCCCGAGATTTTCGCGTAAATCAGCTTGGGGTTAATTTCTTTTAGAACATAGTAACCTAAGCCCCATTTTTCCATGGTTCCTTTCACAAAGTTCTCTACCAACACGTCAGATTTCTCCACCAATTTCTTAAGAATCTCTTTGGATTCCTCCTTTCTCAAATCCAACGATACTGATTTTTTCCCACGATTGAGTATTGAGAATAGTGGAAACATCGACTTGTCGAAAACGGTGAAAAGCCGAAACGATTCTCCGAATGGACCGGGTTCTACTTTAATTACTTCCGCCCCTTGATCCGCAAAAAATGTACTGGTCCACGGTCCAGAAATAAATTGGCTTAAATCGAGAATTCTTAATCCTTCAAAAATTTTAGGCATAATTCTAATCTATGCGATTTTACTTTTAAAAATTAAGAATTTACCTAGATGGTTAAACGATATGTCTAAGTTAATTTAATTAAATTCTTCTAATTCGTAAAGGAGGTCTTACTTGCTCTTCCTTTTTTTCGCTCTCTTCCTTTTCCTCTTTCTCTTCTTGTTCTTCGGGCATTTCCTTCTCTTCGCGTTCTAACTTTTCAGCGCTCTCCATTTTTTCTTCTTCCCCTTCTTCTTTTTCTTTCTCTTCGCTTCCTTCCTTTTTTTGGAGTAAGAAGGGTGCATTTACCACTTTCTGCTTTTTAGGTTCTTCGTCGCCTTCGCCTTCAAAAGTAAATGGAACTTCTCCCTCGTATTTTTGTATGATTTCCTTGTGTTGGTTTGCTTCCACTCTGGAGTCCATTATGATTTTTCCGATTTTTTGCATAGTTTTGTGTAAGTAAAGCGTTGCTTCTTCGATTCCCTTCATGTTCATTTGACCGCTATCTAATTCTCCTTTTATTCGGTTGACATTATCTTGGATTAAATCCCTTAACTCTTCTTTAATTGAAGAGTGATTTAATAAGCTATTAAGATCCTCAACCAATTGCTTTAAAAAGTGCAGCTGAATTGCAGTTTGTACCATGTTATCGACATCTGGCTCACCCTCTCGTTCTTCTTCGAGTTCTTCCTCAGATAACGCGCTCTTTAATTTCTTTATTTCTTTCGAAATAAAATCGTCTTCTTCATCGGGCTTGCTTGGTTTTTTGAAAGGTTTTGATGGTTCTATTCGTATCACCCTTGCGATTTATGCTTTATCCCTAACTGTTTAAGACGATTTTTCAATAAGACGAAAGTAAAAAAAACTCTAATTTCTTCTTACGATTAAGGAAATACTAAGCTTATTTAAATTTATATAATAATAGAGTAGTTTCGTTCTACTTGATAACACGGAAATTATTTTTTAATCAGAAAACGAATTTAAAGACAATACAAAAAGTTTAAGATGTAATGGGAGTATATCTCAAATACAGACATATTTTCGTCTGCCACACCGGCTTTATGTTAATGATTTGGCGAACTTCTTCTACACAATAATTTCGCCCTCATTCTCCCCCCTTAATACGGACTTAAATTCTCTTATTATATTAAAAAAAAATCTTATGTTATATTTAAATGATGATGGCAAAACTATGGTAGTTTATATTTAATAATGATAAACATTGATATTTCGCGCTAGATAAATCGGATTAAATTTACATTATTTTTTACTAACCCAAAAATATACTCATTTCTTTAATTGAAATCTCGCGTAATTAGGCTATATAAAAACCAAAGGTTTAGAAAAATACAAAATTTGATCTGTCAGAACAACACATTTTTATACTCATCTTTCAAATTTATATATGTTATGATCAACGAAAGATATCTCTCTCGGAAAAAAACTACTTCTCAAAACATTTCAATTTCGCCGCACCTCAAGGATCTCATCGAAAGATACATAAAGAATGAGCGAGAAAAGAATCCTAACGATTCACGATTTAGGAGCGTCTCGGCATTTTATAGAGGTGTAATGAAGTCACTTATGGCTTTATTGACAAAGGGGAGGTCGTTGGACGAATTGGAAAGAGCAGTAGACCCCGAAGTTCAAAATTTTTACGATAAAATGACCTTTAAAGCGATTATACAGATATTTGAGAATAGTATTGAGATGAATAGATATTCCCATAAAGATCAAGACATGTTAATTCCAATGGCTGCTAGATTCAAAGATTTTATCTCGGGAGAAACTAAGCAATACGACGACGACGCTCTCCTAAATATGTGGGACCGTTTTAAGAATTTTATGTTTTCGAATAATATTACTAAAGATATATCTCTAGAAATTATCGACGGTAAATATATTATTGAATATTCAGGTTATTATTCTAATCTCCATCAGAACTATGTAAAAACATTAATCTCGGTTTTAAGCGCGCTAGGTCTAAGCATCAATGGTTTTTTTTATTACAAAAACTATGTTAAATTGGAACTTAAAAAGCAGGAGTGGTTCGGATCTTCTAGAGTGTCTAATAAAAAAATGAAAGAACAACTGCGTCGCAACATGAAGTTTTTCTTGAATTATTATCGTATCGTGCTTGACGAGTCTCCACACCTTTGGATGAGAGTATCGGATACTTTAAGTGCAGTTGTTGGATTTAGAGATGTATGGAGTGGTATAAGCGAAATTGATACGATATTGAAAGATATTAGAGAATTTTCCGCCGATAGGGACGAGCTTAAAAAATGTACCTTAAAATTGCTCGAACACTTCCATTGGATTATGATAGATAATATTGAAAACTTACAATTTCATTTTCAAATAACCGAAGAATACAATCCCACTGAAATGGAAATTGCACTCGATACTCTAGAAAAGGTGGGTAATGTAGAAAACAAGAATGGAATCTATTATTTTAAATAGTGAAGGGCGTTTTTTTTTCTTTATGACGAATAAATGTAATTAGCATCTCAACTAAATCGTCAAATGCTCTGTCTACATTCTCGCCCGATTTCGAGCTTAATTCGATAAAAGGATATAAATCGAATTTTTTCGCAGCCTCTTCGCCCTCTTCCCTTGGTACTTCCCTCGAATTCTCCAAATCCAATTTGGATCCAATTAGCATAATCGGTATGTTTTCCTCAGCTTCTCTTATAACTTCGTTCCAGTTTTTGATGTTATTAAAAGAATTAAAAGTTGTTATGTCGTATAACAGAA
>JAHQWX010000220.1 GCA_029856375.1 Promethearchaeia archaeon
AACAAATGCACTTTGCAACGTTAATTCCCGTTCTAATACCACCAGATGCAATAACCTTCATTTCAGAATTTTCGTAAAATCCAGTAACATTTAAAATGGAATTCACCGTAGATATTCCCCAATTTTCGAAATCTCGCGCTAGGTTTCGGGAGTAATCGTAGAAATCCTTAAATAAATTGTACTCTTCGATTAAAAATTCGTTAGGCCCCGCATATCCGCTAATATCAATGTATCTTATTCCGTTATCGTGAAGAGAAATTGCGTCCATTCGAGTAGCTCCGTTTCCATATCCTTTAAGAATAATTGGTTTTTTAACTTGGGGAATTAAATCTTTTAATTTTGAAAGTAAACCTTTATAACTCTTTATTCCATCCGGTTTGAGAACTTCTTCAAGAGTATTTACATAAAGCGCAATTGCGTCTGCATCGATCATATCTATACAACGATTTAATTCGCTTGCGCCGTAATTTTGTGCGAGTAAATGCGCAGCACCCATGTTTGCTATTTTTAAAGCACTTGGAGCGCTATCCTTTATAATTGAAAAGGTATTTTCCATTTCGGGATTAACAATTGCCGCATATTGACTTCCACAACCGAAACCAATTCCAGTTTCTTGTGCGGCTTTTGCTAGAATTTCGTTAATTTGCTTTATGTATTCGCTCCCACCTGTCCATCCTAATATAACGAGAGGTGCAGCCAACTTCTTTCCAAGAAATTCCGTGGTTAAATCAATTGCGCTGTAATCTACTTCAGGAACAATGAAATTTTTAAGAATAATCTTGGAGAACCCCGCATAATCAATCTGCGCTTTATATTCAAGCATTCTCCTTATTTCTTCTAACTTTTCTGTAGGAGTCATAGTTTTATCACCCATTATAGAATTAAACTATTTTTTCTTAAATTTAATCGTTTCTTTGTAGAATTTTAATTCTTCATTAAAACTAAAAGAATTATCTTGATGTAACCTTCCAAAAAATTAATATTTCGATTCTGTTATCAATAGACGACTTTATATTTAAATATTTAAAATTAATAATTCAGTTAAGTTAAGATTAAAATGAATTGAAAATGGGAAACAATGAGTTTAACGAATTTTTAATAAATTTTTTTTATAAAAAGGAAAACCAATATCAATGTAAAGATGTGGAGTTTTTAATTACAAAATTTGAAGAATTAGGTTCTTTTCCAAAAATTAAAAAGTTTTTTGAGATGAATGGTTGTGAAAATATACCTAGCATTCCAGTCTTAAATAGAATAGTGCGAGACTCGTTTGATTCTGGTGAACAATATGAACAGTGGATAGAAAGATTTTCTTCTCGTTATTTAGCAAATGAAAAAAGAGAGGATGTAGTTAATGCAGTTTCTAAGAAAGAGCACGGTTCATTGAGAGAGATTTCAAAAAAAACGGGAGTGTCTTTATATACGGTCGTAGAAATTGCTAAACAAATTTATGGTGATAAATATGAAAAGGAATTTCCTAGTATAAATCATTTATCAGAAGATAAGAGGAAAGAAATTGTGAACGCTATTTCAAAAAAGAATCACGATTCTTTAACCCAAATTTCAAAAAAAACAGGAGTATCCCGCGCAACTATTGCAGAGATCGCTAAAAATATATATAACAACAGATATAAGAAGGAGTTTCCAACTAGTGAAATATCAGAAGAGAAAAGAAAAGAAGTAATAAAAACCGTTTTAATGAAAGATCACGGCTCATTAAATGAAATTTCTAATGCGACAGGAGTTTCTTATTCAGTAATTAAGGATATTGCTAAGGAAATATTGGGTGATGAATACGAGAAGGAGTTTTCAATAAGTAAATTATCCGAAGAAAAAAGAGAAGAAGTGATTAAAGCCGTTTCAGATAAATATCACAGTTCATTACATCAGATATCGAAAGATACGGATATTTCAGTTTCCAAAATTGCGGAGATCGCTAAAGAGGTGTATGGCGATAGATATCAGGAAGAGTTCCCAACAACTGAATTATCCGAAGAAAAAAGAGAGGAAGTAATTAAAGCCATTTCAGAAAAAAATCACGGTTCATTACATAAAATCTCAAGAGATACGGGAGTTTCCATAACAAAAATTGCGGTAATCGCTCGAGAGATATATGGAGTAAATTATAAGATGGAGTTCCCTCAGGATTTGCCAGCCTATAGGGGAAAAATTACTAATGATTTAATAAATATGAAGGTAAAAAATTACTTTGACCAAAAAAGGGAAAAAGATCCGAATGTTCCAGAATTTCATTGTGAGGAATCTATTTACGAAAGTTCGAAAAAGCGGACAGACGCTTATTTTTCAAATGATACCAAATTCTTCCAGAAGCTTCTCAGTAGAGAGTTTTCTCAAGAATTAAATCTCAATATTAAGAACTTAGATTGTATTAAACTTGTCCAATTCGATTACACTGATAATTTGTCTGAAGTAAAAATTTTTGAGAAGATAGAAAAATATGAACAATCTGATGCTTTTCTATTTATAGTCGGTACAAATTGGAACAAGAAATGGGAAAAACGTGTTAAAAAGCTTTCTGTAAGGATAGAAATTAAATATCCTGATAATGTAAGGATTGTTAATGCGGACTTGTTTGCTGATTTAATCGGTTTAAAGGGAGATTTAAGGGATGAATTTGATAAAATCATTCATCTTAACCAGGTTGGGGATTTGGAAGCATTATTAAGGATCAGGAGGAAGAACTATGTTACTATGGATAAGTGGTTAAAAAAATTAGATGAAAATAGCAATTAAGAGAAAAGAGAATCATTTACTACTTTTTCGTTCTAACTATAAAATAATACTCTGAATCTCAGAAGGTGAGGATATAATATTTAAAACCAGAGACAATAATTAACTTAAATAATAATATAAACTATATTATTTTGAATCAGAGGCTAATAAAATGTCACAGAAAATTTTTACTGTTGTTCTATTACGTCATGGCGAAAGCGAATGGAATAAAATGAACCTCTTTACCGGGTGGACTGATGTTGATTTGTCCCAAAAAGGTGTAGAGGAATCTAAATATGCTGCCAACCTTCTGAAGGATGGCGGATATACCTTTGACATTGCCTACACATCGGTTTTAAAAAGAGCTATTAGAACATTGTGGATAGTTCTCGAAGGAATGGACTTAATGTGGATACCTGTCGTGCGAGCGTGGCAGCTTAACGAGCGAATGTATGGGGGTTTACAAGGTTTAAATAAAGTTCAAACAGTAGAAAAATTTGGAAAAGAACAAGTTTTTACTTGGCGTCGAAGTTACGATACCCCCCCACCAGCCTTAGAAGAATCCGACGAGCGGTACCCGGGAAATTTCCGAATGTATCAAGGTCTAAAAGACGAAGAAATTCCAAGAACTGAATGCCTTAAAGATGTGGTTGCACGAGTTGTTCCTTATTGGAACGATGTTATCTGTCCCGTGATTAGATCTGGTCAAAGGATGTTAATTTCTGCTCACGGAAATAGTTTAAGAGCGTTAGTAAAATATTTAGACAATGTTTCCGAAGAAGAAATCCCTCATTTAAACATCCCCACAGGTATTCCATTGGTTTACGAATTAGATGACGATCTCAAACCGATAAAAAATTATTATCTTGGAGACCCCGAGGAATTAGAAAAAGCCATTAAAGCTGTAGAAGATCAAATTAAAGCAAATCCTAAATGAAACTCCTTTTTTTTTAATTGGTTTATTTTTTTAAATCTTAATATATTCTTTTGCATTTGGAGCTGATAAAACAATGTCGGAATCAAGCTGTTTCTTTTCGAAATACAAGGGATATATTTACATCATTCTGGGCGTTTTTACTTGGTCGTTTTCTGAAATTACTGTAAAGCTAACTCAAAGCACAGTTGGCCCTTACGCACTTTCCTTTTTTAGATTTTTTATTGGAGGGCTCTTCTTATTTGTTATTCTATGTTTTAAAAAGGATATTGGAGGCACAAAAAGCATAATATCAAATAATTTCCTGCTTTTCGTCATCTCGAGCTTTATTGGTCTCGGAATTTCAAATGTAATTTATTACGTGGGGATATCACAAACGCAAGCTAATATTGGCTCAGCGATTTACACATCTTACCCAATCTATATCAGTATTTATTCCATTTTCCTCTTAAACGAAAGGTCTAATCTAAAATTAAAAGCTATTGGATATGTATTAGGTTTTATCGGTGTTATTATTCTCGTAACAGAATTTAATTTTCAAGGATTAGTTTCTGTTGAATATCTCATTGGAAATTTAATGGTGTTGCTAGGATCAGTGATTTGGAGCGTGTTTAGCGTTTTATCTAAAAAAATTATGATAAAAGAAGAAGAAACATCCAATGTAAATTTAAAAGTTAATATGCTCTCTTTTTTGTTCGCAGCAATACCTACCTTTATAATCTTACTATTTACAAACGAATTCAGTTATTTTCTTCAATACGATTTTGCTTCATGGTTCATAAT
>JAHQWX010000221.1 GCA_029856375.1 Promethearchaeia archaeon
CGCATTTTCAAAGGATTCAAGACAAAGCGCGATTTGTACAAAAACTATGCATTGCAGAGCTTCATGAAATGTGCGGGCGGGATACATAGGAACATGCCTACAGATCCTTTCCATGTCTTCCAATTCCCTGTGGCGCTCCGGATCTTTTTCTTTCTTGCTCAAACTCGACAATTTTTCAGCATATTTCAGCGCAAAAGATTCCAATCCTTTTAGAGCAATTATGGTAGCATTATAAAAATCCTGATTATTCTCGGGCTTTTCTTTTTGCTTTGCCCTAATCTCTTCTATGAGACCAGAGGTTCCTAGATTAAGAATGCGTTCAAAATTTACAATATAATGCGCTATTGATACTAAATTATTATTAAATCCAGAATCCATCTCTGAAGTTCGTCCCAGATAGAAGATAAACTTAGATAATTTTGGATATACCTTCTTTAAAAGGCTATGTTTCGACCAGAAAGGATATAAACGAAAATAAAAGTACATCCTATCTTTACGAGAGATGTGGAATGAAACTGGTTTTTGGCGATTTATTTTATAGAGAAACATTATAGCCGAAGTGCCAGCGTATTCTTCCCAAAGCTGGCCAGCGGTTCTTTTGGATGTAAAATTACCAACAAGTAACTCCTGGGGATATACTATAACTTTCTTATTTCGCAATACATACGAAAGACGTTCTGCCCTATGAATGGGAGTCGGTTTTTTAAAACCATGCTTCTTATAATATTTCGTTTTCAGTTTGGATGATTCTATACATAGAGCTCGTTCACTCTCTCTAATATCTCTCTGTATTTTTTTGACCCGCTGCGTAAAGACGGTTTTATGTCTTGAAGAATCCAAGTTAGCGTTTTCTGCCTTGATTCCATAAGATCTAAATAATTTAACTCCATTTTTTATTGATTTAAGGCTTTGTTCAGGGTTGATATTCAATGGCACCAGATCCAGACCAAGGCGATTTGCTTTATTTTCGTACATGTTGTGGTATTTTAGCAATTCAATCGAGTCAAAATTGATCGATTTTAAAAAATCGCATGTAGCTTTAATATTACTTTTAGTATCTGTGTATCCTGGCACCATCACCATGCGGATTTTAATATTAGCGTTTAAATCAAGCAATTTTTTTATATTACTGTGAATCAATTTGCTATCTTGCTTTGTATATTTTTTATGGAGATTATCGTCACCAACAACTTTAAGATCAACGAAAAAGAGATCTATGTACGGCGCGATTTTGCTGATATTTTTCCAAGGAGCATGAAGAGATGTTTCGGCGGCAACCTTTATATTCTCTTTTTTTAATAATTTCAATAAATCTATCATACTATCTGGATCCTGTAAGAAAGGTTCACCGCCGCTCAGTGTCACCCCGCCGTTAGATGCGGAGTAATATTGTTTATCTCTCGAAATAATTTCCATTATATCGTCAATAGAATAATTGCAATCAGGTGCTAAGTCTCCCTTAAAGGATTGCATTTCTGGATTTTGACACCACACACATCTCATATTACACCCTTGGAAAAAGATTGTGGTACGAATTCCGGGACCATCATAAACACATGAGCGTTGTACATTAAAAGTTTTTAAATAATGGGTCTGGATTAGTTGCATTCTGAACTCCCTTTAAAAATATGCAAATTAATATCAATGATAGTATTAATAATATTAATACTATTAATAATATAATAAATCAAATATTAATATTCTTCGGTTTTTAACAGGTTTTTCTTAAAAAACTCAGAAAGGAGGGAATTATTTAGAATGAAGCACACAAAAATCGAAATGATTAATATACCTACTAAATCGTTTTTTAAAAAGGAGGAATTAATCTTCCTCTTATTAGCCAACTAATAACTTTACAACTCTGAAATTTATGAAATTCGGTTTTTGTTGGTTTTATTTTTATACAATGCCTAAAATAATTGTATAAATACTTATCTAGATAAATAATGTTAGTTTCTTTTCCGAATATGGGGCATTCGTGGCCGGCGTTTAAAGCGCTCTTTAAGCCGCTGGGCGTTGATATCGTTCTTCCAGACCCAACTAATCGAGAGGCTGTAAAGATCGGCGTAAAACACTCTCCAGAATTCGTGTGCTTCCCCTTTAAAACAACCTTGGGCGATTTCGTAAATGCTATTGAGAAGGGGGCTGACACGCTTGTTATGGCAATTGATTGCGGACCTTGTCGGTTTGGATTTTATCACGCGGTGCAAGAACGCATTTTACACGATATGGGATATAAACATATAAGGGTTATACCATTAGACCAAGCCGATTTACTCGAATTTAAATGGGTACAGACTATACTCCAAGTTTCACAAACTAAAAATCTCCTTTTATTACCAAAAGCAATAAACGCTGTAATTTTATTTTTAAAAAAAGCAAAATATATTGCAGATATACAAACAGCAGAGGGATTAATTCGAGCGTACGAGCGAAACCAAGGAGATACTACGCGCTTAGTCAAGAAATTATTGGTTCAGCTCGACGAGACGGATAAATTAAGCGAGTTAAGAAAGTTTCGCTCCGTCATTACAAATTCTTTTAAAGAAATCGATATTGATCGAGATCGTAATCCGTTAAAAGTAGCTCTAGCGGGTGAAATTCACGTTACTCTAGAGCATTATGTTAATTTAGATATTCGGCGAAGATTAGGCGAATTACAAGTTGAAGTTCATCAAAACCTAAGTCTTTACGACTGGGTTGTTCACAAATTTCATTTAAATTATCATAGGAAGTGGTTGGAATACCTTGCCAGACCACATGTACCAATGGATATTGGAGGTGAGTGCGTGTGGGTTTTGGGCGAATATATAGATAGAGCAAGAGCTGGTTTCAACGGCTTCATTCACACTTATCCATTTACTTGCATGCCTGAAGTCACTGCAAGGACAATTATCACAAATAAACTCAAAAAAGAGTACGATCTTCCAGCAATCTTCTTTTCTATGGACGAGCATTCTGGTTCCGAGGGTTTTCGAACCAGAATAGAAGCATTTGTCGATTTAATGAATGCAAGGCGAGATCAAAAAGAAAAACAAGGTGATAATATTAAAGATAATTTAAAATCTAAATCCCATTCCGTGAATGGGAATAGTTTTTTTAACGAAATAGTTCAAATAATTAATACAAAATAAGAGTGTAGAGAAATGGTACAAGTAAAGGAAGAAATTGGCCCATCTGACGATGGGAAAAAAGACGCATTTCTTGGTATAGATGTAGGTAGTGTAAGTTGTAAGTTTGTTTTAATTGATAACGATGGGAACGTACTAACGCATGTTTTTCTGATTAACCAGGGTTCTCCCATCGATGTGGTTAAATCAGGAATGGCGAAAATGAGAATTCACATCGAACAAGAAGAGAAATTGCAGGAGTACGCTATTAGAGGATGCGGTACAACTGGTTCAGCGAGATATTTAACCAAAGCTGTTGTTGGAGCGGACCTAGCTAAAACTGAAATAATAGCACACGCAGTTGCAACACAATCGATGTATCCTGATGTAAGAACAATTTTAGAAATTGGCGGTCAAGATTCTAAGTTAATACTATTGAGAGACGACATTGTCGTTGATTTCGCTATGAACTCAGTTTGCGCAGCAGGTACAGGCTCGTTTCTCGATCATCAAGCAACTAGATTAGGAATCCCAATAGAGGATTTTGGTGATTATGCTTTAAGAGCGAAAAGTCCAGTTTCGATCGCAGGGAGATGTACCGTTTTCGCTGAGAGCGATATGATACACAAACAAAACGCCGGTTATTCGAAAGAGGATATTATCGCGGGCTTATGCAATTCGCTCGTGAGAAATTATTTAAATAACTTATCGAAGGGTAAAGACTTGGAAGAGCCCGTAGTGTTTCAAGGAGGAGTTTCATTCAACAAAGGTATCGTAAAAGCGTTCGAAGACCATCTCGGCTGCAAAGTTACCGTTCCTAGAGATGGTTTAAACGTCTTAATGGGAGCTCTAGGTATGGCAATTCTCTCGAGGGAATATTACTTACATCACGAGGTAGATACGATGTTTAGAGGATTAGATGTTTCAGAAGTAGAATTCCGCACAACAACATTCCATTGCGGCGATTGTCCGAATAACTGTGAAGTAGTTCAAGTAAAGATTCCAGGGGCTGAAGAAGACAAGGTTATTGCTCGATGGGGTAGTAGATGCGGGAAGTGGGAGGTGTTCTAAAATGTCTGGTATATTCGATCAATTTTTTACATTAGGAAAAGAATACATCGATACGCTCTTGCATAAAGCGAAATTATCTACGCTCTTTGATTTTTTTACGGAAAAAGTAATTCCAACTTTCGTAAACGAGAAAGATCTCAAACATTTTTACGAGAAAAGAATGGAAGAAGTTGATGAATTTATATATAAATTATAAAAGAGGTAAAAAATTATGCAACAAACAAACACACCAAAAAGCACTCCTCAGCAAGAGAGCGTAAAG
>JAHQWX010000222.1 GCA_029856375.1 Promethearchaeia archaeon
CGGGAATAGAAACGACATTGTCTTCAACCGCAAGATCTTCTCCATCTTCAGAACCCCACTCTTCCAAAAAAGCTAATGTGGCCTGCATGGCTTCTTGATCCCGTTCGACTGAAGGTTTAAGATCTTCAATTGTCTTCTCCTGTTCTTGTATTTTTTCCTTCTCAGCTTGCATTTTCTTTAATTCTTCTTCCTGCAGATTAATTGTCATTTCCGTTAGCTCTCCACCAGAGATAAGCGCATTTATTCTCCTTGCGACCTCTCGTAGATATCCCATATAATAACCAATTCTAAATACTTCTCCAAGAGCGCCAAAAATAATATATTCGTCGTTTACTGCCATCAAAAGCCCATATCCGCTTTGATTATGAAGTAGAATTTCTCTTAAGGCACCGTGTTCAACAGAATTGCTTAATCGAATCCCAAGATCGATTAAAGCAGTGCTCGAAGCAGAAATTGAATCTGCATCCAACTCGCTTGAGGTGGCTGATGCTACTTTCATTCCTATTCGGGAGAGAACAGCCAATTGCGAAAGATCTGTTTTTTGTTCCTCTATCTGGAGCATTTGCATCATTTTCTGTTGAATTTCTGGGGAGAGCGACATTTTAATCAAAAATTATTCTTATTGATTAATTTTTTTCAGTATGTTGAGATAAGTATACAACTTTTAGAATTTATTCTTTTTCTAGTTAATCTTATTAAATATTGAAAGAACTGAAAATAAATTAAAAAAAATTTGTTAAATCCAGATGAGAGTCTTGTTCAATTTGCTTTTTATCAGTTACAGATTTAAAAATTATTTTCCCAATCTTATCTGCGGTATTTTTTGGACTTAAATTATCGGTTTGAATTATTGTTAGATTTTTATTCTTTCTAGAATTGGATAAAAGAAACTCGTTGTAGTAATTTAATACTTTTAAAAGATAATCTTTATCCCTTTCGTGCCATTTTTTTCTTTGTTTTTCAGCTTGGTCGTTTGTTTCAAAAGAAATGCGCCCCCTCGTAATTATTCTTTTCATAATAGTTTCAGGGTCCGCAGTTAGATACACAATAAACTCTGGTATCCAATCAATCGATTTAAATAAATCTAAAATTAATTTATAATCTTTTGGAGCCATTTCTAATGCTTTCGAATACACTAATACGCAAATTGGAGTTCTATCCATGATAACAATTTTATTGCGCTTTTTACTTAAATAACGCGAGATTTTCGTATTTCTTTTCAATAATTGTTGAAGAAAAAAGATCTCTCCCCTAAAGGCGATTTGCTTATTAATAGAACCTAAAGGGTAAGTTGGATTTTTGACGATATACCTTTCGGGATAAAACTTAAACTTATCATCATTCCTGAAAGCATCCTGTAAATATTTAAAAACAGTAGTTTTACCGACACCATGTACTCCTGCTATGGAAAAAACGATATTGTTTCTAATATCCCGCATTTTAAACGGTTAATTAATTCTATTGTTTTTTTGGTTAGACTTAAAATAAAATTAAACAAAATGCTATTAGCGTATATATACTACTTGCACAAAGAGTAGAATAAAGGTTTCTATTAGTGGCTTCATAAATGATGCCAAATACAAGGTTGGTTAGAAAGCTTTCTACAATATAACTCAAATTGAAAGTTAAAAATAGAAAAAAACTAGAATATATCGAACTAACAATAAGAATAACATAAATTCGATCAATAAATTGATTACCGAATCTTTCACTTAAACCATTATGTAATACTCCTCGAAAAGTTATTTCTTTACCAATAACATCAAGCATTAATAATATTGGAATGAAAATTTTATATATAAAGTGAGACGCTCTAATGATTTCATATTCTTCGCTTAAATAGGAAGGAGGTCCAAAAAATTCCAATCCAATTGATACCAAGAAATCATTTATTGGAATTGATAACAACGCAACGAAATAAGCCATTATCCCTCCAATAATCCCAATTGTTAACGCAATTGTCAGACTTTTCTTTTCGGTAGTTAATCCTAATTTTGACATCTTGTGTTTTTTTGAATAAATGTAGAATATCGGATATATTATAAGAAACGCACCCGGAATTTGACTAATCGCAATAATTTCGATCGTTATTGGTAATTGCAAACTCTCAGAAGTAGGATCTAAAGAAATATAAAAGAGCCCAACGATTACAAGTTCTGCAAATATATAAAAAACTATACTATTAAAAAATATGGCGATCGCTTCCTTAAAGGTCCATTGGTCTTTTTTTATAACATATTTATTGGCCATTTCTAATTTTTTTCCAGTAAATACCAATAACGATTCTTGTCCTTCTTTTTCTAAGGAAATTTTGGCCGGTAATTCCTCTAGAATGGCATCACATATAGGACATTGTTTGAGAATTTTTGAAGATATTATAGAACCACATTTTGAACATTTCCTTTCGGGAATTTTCGCTTTAGTTTGACTTATTTTTGCTTTTTTGACTTTATTTTTCTCTGACATTGATTTTCGATTCTTATTAGGTCATTTATTCTTAAATGCCAAAAATTTTACACTAAGAGATATATGAATAAATAAAATTAAAATCTATTCCAATATTTTTAAAAATAGTTTAAACGAATCACAGAATAGAAACTTAATGTGGGAGAATTTTGAATTCAAGAGAAAGAGTAAAAAGGGCAATTGAGTTTGGTAATCCCGATCGCGTACCCTACATCGGGCCTAATAATCTCGTGTCGATATTGTCTACGGATGTTTTTCCAATCGCTGGTTTTCCCGATCCCGACTGGCAACCAAAGGATTCTCCACCTAATTATCCTCATGTTCATCCAGCTTTAATGTGGTTTGGGTTGTATAAGTGGGACACATCGAATTGGAATCCTCCGCCACCTAGAAATTGGTATAAGATACCTCGCACCGAAATAGACGAATGGGGAGGTATTTGGGATTGTTTAGATGATTCTACTATGGGTCATCCGAGTCGACCGGCAATTAAATCGTGGGAAGATTTAGATTCCCTAACAATTCCCAATGCTTCTAATCCCAAGAAATTCAAACTAACTTATTTGGCATCTAAGTTATTCCCAAGCAAATATAAATTGGGGATGATGGATAACTTTTTATTTGAAAGGTCGCATTTTCTTCGAGGCTTTACGAGATTATTTTTGGATTATAAAAGAAATCCTGACAAGGTTTTGGAATTTATAAATAAAATCAAGAATTATTATTTAGAATTGGTTAAATCCCTTCATCGTTATGGAGCGGATGGAGTTACAACTCCTGACGATCTTGGAACACAAATCTCTCCAATTATTAGCCCAAAATTCTTTAATAAATTTTATCGTGATGCATACGCGGAGGTGGTTGATTTGTGTCATAAATTAGGTATGCATTTTATCCTACATTCTTGTGGAAATATTGGATCGCTAATTCCGATTTTAATCGATATTGGAGTAGATGTGCTTCAGTTTGATTCTCCTCATATGGTTGGTTTGGATGTTGCAAAGAAATATGCCGGAAAAATGTGTTTTTGGAATTGCGTAAACATTCAATCTATTTACCCTTATGGCTCTCCGAAAGATATCTATAAAGAAGTCGCAAGAATGATAAAAACAGTTGGCGCACACAATGGAGGTTTATTAATTATTGATTATTTTGGAGCACCAAGCGTATTGAAAGTGCCTAAGAAAAATGTAAAAGCTATGTGGGAGGCTGTGAGAGTTTATGGGAAATATAAAGAAAATGGAGACAGTATTTTAATATAAGATTTATCTTTACATTTCACTTGATACGGTCATTATTTCCATTAGAAGAATGCTATGGTAGTGAGAAATTGCGTCAAATAACGGTTCGCTTTCTGCTGCTTTTTGTTTATCGGATTTTATCACTGCTAATTGGGCATTTAACGCTGCTCTAATTAATAATTCTGTACCTCGATAGATCAAATTCGGACTCCAAGTACCACGATTTGGATTTGACCACCATGTCGGACAGGAATGAAGCCCTCGATCGTAGAACCAACGAGCAGTTTTGTAATATTGCTCTGTTTCCCAATTTTTTGACTTATCAATGGAATCAGCAAGTTCTATTAATTTGTTTAAATTATTTACAATTTTCCAGTAGTGCCTATGAATGTCATTTTTCTTATGTTTCCACAATGGATAATATTCATTATCCTTCAAATCTGTGTCTATTGTACTCCAACTTGATTTTTTTGGAGTAATCGGCTTTTTTTCGATGGGAAAATAGTTTTTGATCTCAGAAATAAAGCAAGTCTGAACCTCGTCTTCTTTCTCGAGTTTTGTTAGAACTTTTCCAAGGAAATCTTTCTCGTAATTTTTAATGTGGTGGCCGAATGTTTCTCCATCTTGGGCGACAATGATGTAGCTATTATCATCATCAACATCATTTTTGTTATTATTATTGTTATTAAAGAGATTTTTTAGAGAATCAATAAATTCATTGGGTTTGATT
>JAHQWX010000223.1 GCA_029856375.1 Promethearchaeia archaeon
TGGTGTGATAATAAAGATAATTCGTCTAATTGTTTCTTAAATTCATCGCGAGCTTCTAATTTAACTTCCTTCATCGATATTCCTTTATTTTTGCTATAATAATGTAAGCCTAAAACATGAGCAGCATTTATTTGTCCAGCGATAGTTGTATTATATTCCTTAAGTTCTGCAGCAACTTCGGGATTAGATAAAATATTCTTATTTGGAGCAATCATCATGGGTTTTCCCATCTCTTCGTTATATACATAAGCATCAGCGCCAATTGGGTATTTATTTTGAACCTCTACTCCGCCACAAATAATTACATCATGAAGACCACTTGCGATGGCTTGCCATGCTGATAAAACGCCTTGGGCACCACTCGCGCAATGGCGATTGATTGTCATTCCAGGTACACTAATAGGTAAGTGCGATCCTAGGGCTACATTCCTCCCTATATCCAAACCGCATTCGCCAATTTGACTGCAACATGAAACTATGGAATCTCCAATTAATTTAGGATCGAAGTCGTTTCTTTCTAGGAGAGTTCTATAACAATGTATTACTAAATCATCGCCTCTATGTCTTTGAATTGAACCTCTTCTCTTTCCTATGGGTGTTCTCACATAATCGATGAGCACCGGCTCTCGCTTTGGATCTTTAAAATATTGTTCGTACACAAAATTTGGTTCTACCATTTTTTTCACTTTGAATAATTATTTAAAACTCGTGTTTTTCGTATTAAAATCAAATGATTACGAATTCAATTGTTGAATTTATTATAAAACTTTTGATAACCGGTAATAACTTGAAATCTTTTACTACTTATTTAAACAAATAACCAAATTTTTGTAAAAAAATTTAAAAGACACAACATTTTCTATTATTAGAATACAATGGGCGTTAAAGAATCGTTTAATAAACTCATAGAATGGGACCATAAGGTTTTTTTAAAAATTTATAGAGATGAAACTTCTCGAAAGTATCTATTCGCTGCTAAAATTATCTCGTTTTTCGGAAACATTTATTTTTGGATTATAATTGCCATTATTATCGCGATAGCGAACTACATTACTAAAGACTACTACTTGAGCGCTTTATTTTTCGGGGGATTCGATCAAAGTTTCTTTTTTTACATATTGATGAGATATGTAATAGTTAAAAGAAATAGACCATATATCACTTTAAGACATCATAATGTTCAAAAAGAAGACGAATTAACTGGAGAACACAAGAGTTTTCCGTCTGGACATGTGACTTTTTTTATCTTCTTCTGTTATTTGTTCGCGTTTTATTTTAACTTTTGGCCGTTCTTACTTATAGGTGTTATGCTCGGGTGCATCATAGGTATCACTCGAATTACGCTAGGCGTTCATTTCCCATTAGATATAATATTTGGGGTGGTGTTTGGATTTGTATTTAGCTGGTTTTATTTGTATGTAACCGCTCCGTATTGGGTGGAGTTTTATTGCCGCGTATACGATTGGTTAGCTGCGGTTTTTTAGCATTTAAAGAAATTTTTTAGGCTTTCTATTCTTTTATTAAATACATTTAATTACATCGATAACAATTAAAAATTTAAACCGTTTTAAAAGAGGGAAAACTTAATGGGAAAATATACTTGTCATTTGAGCAAAAGCAATATTGCTCCTTGTGTTTTCAATAGACCTGGAATTGAAAACTGTCCTATGAGGATTGCTCCCGAGATTCTGGAAGAAGCTAAAAAAATATACAAGGATGACGAGGAAATAAAAGTTATTACGAAAAATGCGTCGATCGTGGAGGCAGCAGGTTATATTAAGTGGCCGAGATTAAAAGATACAATTGAATTCGCAAAATTACAAGGTTATTCTAAGTTGGGCATCGCTTTTTGCGTTGGATTAACGAATGAAGCGAAGGAAGTCGCAAATATTCTCGAAAGATATGGTTTTGATGTAACTTCCATATGTTGTAAGACTGGAGGGTTATCAAAATCCGATGTGGGAGTCCCGAAAGAGTATGAAATGAAGTCTAAAACAGGGTATATGATTGGAACTGTAACCTGCAATCCTGTTGCACAAGCGCTTTTGTTAAACGATGCAAAAACGGACATGAATATTATTGTAGGATTGTGCGTAGGCCACGATATTAGTTTCACTAAGTATTCAAATGCGCCAGTTACAACCCTTATTGCGAAGGATAGAATGACGCAACACGCTCCCGCTTCTGTATTATTTACTCACTATGGAAAATCTTTCTTCAGCGAAGATATTCGGAATCAAAAGAAAAATTAATGAATTTCTATTGTATAAAAATTAATGAATATAAAAGACGAATTTAAATAATTTATTTAAGAAAAAGACGAGTGAATTTCCAATAAATATTGCTTATATTATTTTAGTACATAAAAATCCCGAGCAAGTTGCCCGACTAATTTCAGCGTTAGCCACTCCTTCTAACGAATTTATTATTCATATCGACAGTAAGTTCGAGATCGGTCCATTCTCCAGAGAATTGAGTTATTTAAGGGATATAAAGATCCATATGGTTGAAAAGCGCGAAAATATCCATTGGGGTGCTTTTAGTATAGTTAAAGCTACATTGAACGCAATGGAATTAATCGTAAATTTAAATAAGTCCTTTGATTATTTAGTACTATTAAGTGGGCAGGATTATCCTATCAAATCGAACGATTATATTTCTAATTATTTTTCCAAGTTTTATGGGAACGATTTTATTGAATTTTTTTCAATTCCAGGTCCGTCGCCTTACGGATACGATTTTTATATGTATCATTTTATGGATATTCGAAACATTTATTTAAGGAAATTTTTTCATGGATTTAGCCGTTTGCTTGCATTAATTTATAAGCGTAAATTTTTTAGAGATTTAACTCCATTTGGAGGGTCAGCTTGGTGGGCAATTTCTTATAATTCAACAAAATTTATAATAGATTTTGTGAAGAAAAATCCCCGAATTATCAAATTTTTCAAACGAACAATTCTCCCCGATGAAATGTTTTTTCAGACGCTAATTTTAAACTCACCCAATTCTTCAAATGTAATAAACAATAATCTGCGATTTATTCAATGGACGGGATCTTCGCCCAATCCATCTATACTCACCAAACATAATTTTGAATTGCTTAAAGAATCCCCAAAATTATTTGCGAGAAAATTAGATTTATTAAAAGATAAAGAAATTTTCGATTTGCTTGATAAATCTTTCCAATAAGTTTAAAGTTTATTTCTTTTTTTGGAGCATTTGAAATAGATCTAAGGCGTTTTTAACGACCTCGTCCATATTTAAATACCTATAGGTCGCTAATCGCCCTATAAAATACGAATTTTTTAACTTCAGCGCTTCTTGCTCGTAGTTTTTATAGAGAGCCAAATTATATTTTGTTGGGATTGGATAAAATGGTTTTCCTTGATCAGAAGGGTATTCTTTAACAATTGTCGTATTGCTACAATTTTGTCCAGTAGCATGCTTGATTTCTACTATCCTAGTGTAGTCATAATCGTTTGGATAATTAATTTGAACCCAATTTTGATAGAATTCTTTGTCGTAATTTTCATGAACGAATTTCAGCGATCTATAAGGCAGCTTTCCGAATTTATAATCAAAAAATTCGTCAATCGGTCCGGTATATATCAAATTCTTGTATTCCAAATCATTTTTTACTTTATTGAAGGGCGTATTAAACCATATTTCTATATTTTCTAGGAGATTTTCAAATAATTTAAAATACCCATTTAAAGGCATTGCTTGTATCTCCTCGTTAAAATATCGATCGTCTGTATTATATCTTACAGGAATTCTTGCAGTAACCGAAGATTCCAATTTTGTAGGAGCAATATTCCATTGTTTTTTAGTGTAATTTTTATAAAATTTTTCGTATAGCTCCTTGCCCAAAGTTGCTAATATTTGTTCTTCCGCGTTACCAGGATTTTTGATTGATACAATTTTTGTTTTTAAAAATTCTTTAGCTTCATCCTCAGTTTTCAAATTAGTATTAAAGAATTGATTTAAGGTATCGCGATTTATTGGAAACGGATAGAGATTTCCATCGACACTGGTCCTAACTCTATATTCATAATGCCGCCATTTAGTAAATTTTGAAAGATAATTGAAGATATTTTTGTCATTTGTCCTAAAATAATGAGGACCGTATTTATGAACTAATATACCGTGCTCATCGTAATAGTCGTAGGAGTTTCCACCTAGATGGCTTCTCTTTTCAATTACTAAAACTTTTTTTTTAATAGAACTCAATCGTTCTGCTAAAACTGCACCACTAAAACCAGTTCCTACAATTAAATAATCCAAATCTCTCATAAAATGTCTAATTATTGATTTTCTTTAAGAGATTATTAATTTTTTTCATATAATTTTCAAAATCGGCTGTTTTTAGTTTATCTTTTACCATATAAAATAATTTAAGTTCTTGTTTTTCTTCTTTTTATTTT
>JAHQWX010000224.1 GCA_029856375.1 Promethearchaeia archaeon
CTTTTTTTTTAATGATTAATTAAAAATGTTTGAAAACTATATTTATACTTTCCGAACTTTGCGCTCTGAGTTGAGAACAGTATTGTTCTCTTTAAACAGTACTTTTAACTTCTTACAGAAATGTCGAACGATGCTGTTCGTAATTAAATTCTTCTTAAAAAAAAAAAAGAAAAAAATGTGTTTTTAAATTCCTGCACTTCCACCGCTAAAAAGTACTAAAAAAAACGCGGTAAATGTCATAGCTCTCTCCGTATTAAACGGTGGGAATATTGCAGATACTAATAGTTCTACAAAAAAGCCACAACACCCAGAAAGTATAAGTATTATCCCAATACTTGGTGCCATCGATTTCTCACCCTCTTTTATATTCATTTAATACAAAAAAAAAAGAAAAAAAAAGATATGTTTTATTTATAATATAGCGTTTGTTCCTCCTAAAAGTGCATAAATAAACGCTGCGATTGCCAAAAATCTCTCCACATTAAATTCATTTGGATCTATTGCGAATTCTATAGCAGCAGCGATCAACGCAGCAACGAAAGCTAAAGGATCAAATCCTGGTGCCATTGATTTCTTTCCCTCTTGTATAAATGTTATTCGATTATTAAATGGAGGAATTTGATTTTTAATAAATATCTATGGATAATATCGCCCTTAATTGAGAACAATACTGTTTATTTCTTACAAAAATGTCGAACGGTGCTGTTCGTTATTAAATTCTTTTACTTGGAACTACATCCAAATCTTTGGAGTTTTCGGAATTTTCAAAAATTTAATACTCTTCTATTTGAAAAAGCTTAAATCCCACCCGTCTGAGAAGGAAGAAAATTAAGTATTTCGTAATCTTCAGAACCCTCAATAATTCTAAATAAACCCTCGTTTGTTAATTGAACTTTATCAAATTCTTGGAATTTTTTGGATTTTTCGACTAATTGGGTTAAAACTTCTTTAGGGAAGCCCATATCAACAGCCATTTTAACGAAGATCTTTTCGATTAACAGTTCAAATTCTTTCTTAATGTCTTTCCAGATTAAATCCATTCCTTCTAAGCGATTTGCAGTTTCACCGACAAATTCATCAAGATCTTCGAGAGTTACTTCTCCCTCAATATTGTAGTGAATTAATTCTTCGATTATTTTGTCTTTTATTAAATGTAAAGTAGTAGTACCTAAAATATCGTCTGAATGAAAAAAGAAAAAGTCGTCGCCACGCTCGAATGCGTAGAAACCTAAATCGCTGGACATAATTTTATCTATATAGAACTCGATTCTCACTTTCTTAATATTGTAAAGATCGCAAAAAGCGTTAATTTCGAATTTATATTCTCGATTAGTAGAGTTATAAAACATAAAAAACAAAGACATGAATAACTCCTTGTTCTGTTCCAATTTAAAAAAGCGGTCCCCAAGTCTTGAGATAATGCGGATAATTTGTTTTATGATTAATCCTTCTACAAAGATACTTTCGTAAAATCTAATTAATTTCGACATTTTTGAGATACTTTGATTAATTTTATTGATTAAAATTAAGTCGTCATCATATTTTTCAAACAGTTCTAAAGATTTCATTCTACCCTCTTCTGTTAATTGATATTTTAAAAGTTCTTGGCTGCCTTTTGAAGAGAATTTTTTTCTTTCTATTAAGCCATGGTTTTTATGAGAATTAACATATTTAGAAACAGTAGATTTACTTAATTTCGTTAATTTAACGAGAGAAGTAAAATTCTGGGGGCCAAAATTATTAAGAATAAAGAGGATCTTCTCAGAGTTTTTCAAATTTTTAAAATAATCTTGGTTTAAAATCTCTTCAGTCACTTCTTGCGCTGTAATTGAGCTCTTCATATATAATTAGAAGGTTTAAATCAATAAAAATCTTTTGGACTATTAGACTAATAATTAGACTTGAATACAATAATATTGAACCAAAATATAGTTAAATAAACATATATATTTAAAAATAAGAAAATTCTCTATTTAATTATCAAAGAGATTAATGATTTACACTAGTAAATTAATCTCGATGAAAATTGAAATTAATTGAAAAATAATGTAATAAAAGCAAAATGGAGTTGATGTATAATTACCCAATACCGTTTTAGACTTACTGGAGTTCCTCCAGACCAAGCAATTAAGTTGATTGAGGTAGACCCCAATCAAAGCGTTGCTGAAATTAAAAAAACAGTTCAGCGCGAGTATAAACTTAATCCGATATTAGCAATTCAGTTTATCTTTAAAGGTAAAGTCTTACCCGATAATTTAAAATTTGCAAAAATCGGAATTCATCCTAAGAAAGATGTTATCACCGTGATGGCTACTCAGGCCGGTGGAATCTAAATTATTTTTTTTCTTTTTTTCTATTTTTCAATGAAAAATAAATTAGTAAAGGTCTTTTATAACATATTCTAAATTTAAGTCTTTCAGCGTCTCTGGGAGTGGATAGCCATTTTCAGGATTCCAACCGAGTTCTTTGCAGACGCCCTCGTTGAAATCTTTGTAATCAACAGTTATCCCTTTATTAGGGCCCCTTTCTTGAGGTGGATCGCCATACACTCTCCCTGGTAATTCATTTTTGGCAAGAATCATTCCTTCTCGAACCGTAAACGCTTGCCTTAAAGCTTGAATTCTAAAGCCAGTCTTAAGCATCTCATCTATTGAAATATCCCATCCCGTAACTGATTTTATTATGTCTAAAAGAGGATATTCGCCGAACATTGCCGAAAACATGCACAATCCGAGGCTATTTAAGACTTGGTAAAATGAAACCACTTTCCATTGTGCTCGATACTTTTTGTTTATGTCTTTTTTCCATTTATCGGGCAATTTAAGGCCGGGTGAGAACTTCTCGACGGGTCCAATTTCGAGAAAATCAACGCTCGGTGCCGTGTGTCTTCCAGGTGTGGGATCAAACGCGTATGTATGGGCTAGAGATTCAAAATGTCTTGGATCGTGCATTGCAATTTCTTGACCAGCAGAATGCATCGCGTATCGTTCGCTACCCTTACCAATTATTTCGGAAGCCTTCTTACACCCGTCCGCCAAGATATCGCCTATTCCCTCGCGATTTATCATCTTTTTTATCACTTCAATAATGGCTTCCGAATTCCCCCATTTCAATTCGAGACCACCAGTATCCTTGGTTGTTAAGATGCCGTTCTCGAAACATTCAATGGCGAACGCCACGGTCCCTCCAGCGGAAATCGTGTCCAATCCATGACGGTTGCACATTTCGTTAATCGTGAAAATAGACATTAGGTCGTTATTAAGCAGTAGAGTACCAAAAACGCAACAAGTTTCGTATTCGGGTAAGTGGGTTTCTTCTAGTCCAATTTCTGGAACGCTTAAAATCCCACCACATTGAACTGGACAAGTATAACACCCGTATTCTCTAATTTTATAACTATTTATTTTAACAGATGATATACCCATCGATTTACTTGGTGGAAAGTCGTATTGACCTACACCACCCCAGTTTTTAACTGGAGAATCCCCAATCTCAGCGCTAATTGTGTTCGAAACGCTCGTCCCGAACATGCGAAAAATCTGACTTATCATGGTCTCCGGGGCTTTTAACGGAATATTAAGCCTTCTGAGTAGTTTTGGCATTCCAGGTATCAATTTAAATATCATTTTTCGTAGTTTCCCGGCTTTCACCTTTTTTGCGCTATTATAATATTTAGTCAGTTCCGATAATTTATCTTTATTAGCCAAAGGAAGCGCTTTATTCCCCTTAAGCACTAACATTTTAAGTTTTTTCGAACCCATCACGGCGCCGATTCCAGATCTTGCAGCAATACGACCTTTATCGTTAACTATACCTGAAATTAACGAGACTTTTTCTCCAGCTTTACCTATTCCAGCTGTTTTAATAAACTTTCCATGTTTGACTTTTAGTTTCTCCTCAGCTTCGATAACATCAAGCCCCCATATATCCGAAGCGTCGTGGATTTGCTTATCGTCTCCAATGATTGTAACATACTTTGGACTTTCGGCAATTCCTTTAAATAATATTGAATCGTATCCGCTTTTTTTAATTTCTGGACCAAAAAATCCCCCACTATTAGCATCGCCCCAAGTTCCCGTTAAAGGAGACTTTCCAGCAACCATGTAACGTCCAGAGAAAGGAGCAATAGTTCCAGTTAGCAATCCCGGAAAAAAACCAAAAATTGCGTCTGGTCCAAGTGGATCAAATTTGGCTTTAGTGTTCTCGTAAATAAGTTTGCAAGCCAATCCATAGCCCCCAATGAATTCACGATAAATCTTATCGCTCAATTCTTGGTCTTTGAAACTCTCGTCCGAGAGATCGACCCACAAAACCTTTCCAAAATAACCATTCGCCATAGACATATTTGGATAAACTAGAATTTTAATGTTTATTTTCCTACCCAAATGTGCTGAGGATTCGAACTAATCCCAAAATCGTCAAATAT
>JAHQWX010000225.1 GCA_029856375.1 Promethearchaeia archaeon
AGGTATCAACCTACTCGAAAAAGAAGTTTTAAAATTACAAAAGGTTTTTAATGAAAACTTCTGATTTTTTTTAGGTCTATTATGGATAATAAAAAAGAAAAAAATCCCGATTTCTCCTTTTTAATTACTGATCTTCACGAAAAGCCAGAGAAAATAGGTACAGATAAGGGACTTGCAAAAATAGGAGATACTATCGTTAATTTCACATTTTCGGTCGCAAAATCGATTTATTTAACTCAATATAAAAATACATTACAAAATCCAATTCGTGAAGGCGAAAAAGTTAATAAATATGTACTATCAAACGCCTTAAAAAACGCAAATATGAGAAAATACGCAAAAACGAGACCAGATTCGCACGATCTTGCAAATACTTACGAGAGCTTAATCGCATATGTGTGGCTTAATGGAAAAATATCCCTTAAGGAAGTAATAGTATTCCTTGGAAAACAATTTAAAGATGACATTAGCGATTACAAACTCGAAAGAGCTAATTCCATTGAAGCGTTTACCAATCTTATGAACTATATTAAGAAATTTATTCCTAAAAAGGAGTAATTTGCTTGAAAGATAATCCAATTACTATTGGCTTTGACGGCGCTCGATTTAAATTTAATGGAAAACAAAGAACTACCCCTTTAATAGGAGTTGTATGTCAAGGGACGAGATTAGTAAAAGTAGTCCAAAAAGATATAGAAGTCGATGGGGACGATTCTACTGAAGCAATTATAGAACTAGTAGGTAAATGCGAAAACGATGTTCAATTTATACTAACGCACACGATCACATTTGCCGGTTTTAATATTGCGGATATCGAAGAAATTTTCAATACAACAAAAATTCCCGTAATTGCGTTCACTGAACGAATGATTAACCTAGATAGCGTGAAGGAAGCTTTAATAAAAACATTTCCTTCAACCTTTGAGAAAAAAATTAAAAAAATTATCAAATCAGGCGAGTTATTTGAAACTAGAGTAAAAACTCATGGCGGTAAATCGAAGGTGTACTTTCATACCATTGGTTGTACACCCGAAAAGGTAAAAATTTTAATGGAAAAGGTTTGTATTGATTCGAAGCTTCCTGAAGCTGTTCGTCTAGCTCACTTGATTGGAGCTTCGTTTGAGATTTAAAAAATGAAAAAGAAATTATACTTCTTGGCGTAATATTTGTTCAATAGTGCTCCTGTTTACTGGATTGATCGCGCACATAGCGTATGTTTTTATCCCAAGTTCGTTAGCAATTTTTTGTGGGTGTAAAGCGCCGCTTTTATCTTGCTTATTCGCGATCGCGATTACCTTGCTACCCTGAAATCGGTTATAACGCTCGTAAATCTCTTTTGTTTCCTGGAGATTTTCTTCGGTGGAATCGGTAACTAATACCATAGTACCTGCGCCTCGCATGAAGTCTGCCCACATGAACTTGAATCGATCTTGACCACCGAGATCCCAACACGCGACTTTGCTATCATCTACATAAACCTCTTCGATCGCAACACCTATTGTAACTTTACGCTTTTTTAAATCTTTCCTGCCTTGAAGTAAAGATAAAATTGTTGATTTACCAACTCCTTGTTCCCCTATAAGAACAAGTTTGTGTTTTTTAAAAGTCATTTTCAAATTGATATTTTTCTATTATTGATGAATATCAATTTTTTAGTATGTACTCAAAAAATAGAGTAATATTACCGTATTATACATACGTTTTTCTTATTTCACACTAACAAAAAACCATATAAATAAAGAATCGAAGGATGTTAATATGACTGAAAGAAAGAATAAGAATTGGCTCGTGAAGCTTTTTTTAATTGATGCAATACTCATAATAATTTACATTTTCGTTCTCTTCTCACCGTTTGGCTTGATTTTGTGGGAAATCGCCTTTATTTTTGCAATAATAAACATATTCGGCATAGTATGGGCCATTAGGAGAATCATTGGTGTTAAAAAAGAAAGAATTACTAAATATAGAAATTATTTTGTAATTTTTACACTAATAGTTTTAATTGGATTCAATATATTCGCGATCATTCCATTCTTTTACGTGAATCCTTTAGGAACTCAATTTGAATCAGCTTTTAAGGAAGAACTTGGGGAAAATTATTATGAAAGTATTCCCGAGAAATATCGCGATCGATTAAAAGCACCCGGTTCGTTTTTCGGTTTGAAAGGCCTTGGATATTTCTTCAATCCTTCAGTCTCAGTCAAGCAAGATCTCCCATACGGAAGTAGCGAGTATGAGAAATATGATAAATACGAAGATACAAGTATCGTAGAAAACAATAAACCCTGCTTAATTTTTATTCATGGAGGTGGGTCGGTTGCAGCGAGTTCAGAAAACTCCTTTTATTGTAGATTCGCTTGTAATTATTTTGCCTCGTTAGGATTTGTAGCGTTTTCTGTTGAATTTACACCAACAAATGTTGAAACATTCCCGAGAGCAGTCAAAGATGTAAGAACTGCACTTGCACACATAAAAGCTAACGCAGGCAATTATAACATCGATTCTACGAAGATTACAATCATGGGCGGGTCTTTTGGAGGTCACATGGCTACATTAAGTGCCTATACTGGATTTCAAGAGGATTCTTGGTGGAGAGCAAATGGTGGAGATTTTACTAAAGAGGAATTAGAAGTTGCTTGTATTGTAGATCTTTACGGTACCGTGAATCCAATTATTCCATGGGAACTAAATCACTTTCTTACTCGAACGACTGTAATTAAATTCAATGGAAGTCCGTACGACAGCCCAGAAAAATTAGATTTGTATAATAGACATATCTCTAAGAATTATGTATCTGCAGATTTACCCCCTACCTTAATAATACACGGAGTAATTGATGGAATGGTCTCAATTGAAGAATCTCGAGACTTACAAAAAGCACTTAAGGATGTAGGCGCGCCTCACATTTATCTAGAAGTCCCATTTGGCCAACATGCATTTGATATCGTCCCGGGAACACCTGGAAATCAATTGACTTTTTATTTCGTACCCAGGTTCGTCTTATCCGTTCTTTATGGATGACTCACTCTAAGCGATCGCCATAGAATAGCGCCTTTACATTGTCCTGACACAAGTACAAAATTATAACCAAGGGATAAATGAATATTGTGAAAACGCTATAGGTTATGATTAATATTTTTCGACTAACATTTACTTTTAAAAATAATCCAACGCTGTTAATTACCATTACAATTGATGCTATCGTTATCACAATTCCTAATAATGAAAATAATTCGTCGCTGATATCTACAAAATTCACTAGTGATGGATTAACGATCGCTATAATTCCTACCGCCAAGAAGACTGCAGAAAGTAACAACGAAATGGAACCTACAACCTTTAATGCTAACTTTGCGTCGATTCGAGGTTTTTCTAATGCAATTGTTGGATTATTTCTTACGCTCTTATCAACATAAAATAACAGCATCATGGGTGCGAAAATAAACAAGACCGATAGAATGACAACCGCAACATCGTACTCTTCTCCAACTATCTTATCTCCAAAAGTAAAAATAAGCGCGAGAGTAATCCCGCAAAAAATACCGAAAAAGAATAGAACGCTTCTCAAATCTCGATCTACAATGAATACGGCTAATAGAGTAATAACCACTAAAATCAAGTAAGAAATTATTTGCAAACCTCCGACATCAATTCCGTAAGACGCAAGATGATTTAATTCCCCGAGTTTTGGTTGTAGAAAATCGTCCAGTAATTTAAGCGTCGAATTATAAATGTCGTGTCTAAATATAGCGTCAGTAATGGTGTGAAGCAAACCACCCGACACACACAGCAAATAAGAATTTTTCCAATTTATATCTCTTTTCCCGTCGTCAACAAATTTGAAAAAATGTTCAGTTCTTTCCACCGAAAACCTCGATAAATACGAAAAAAATAGTGCCAACGGAATTGCCCAGATTAAATATGGGATAAACCAATGAAAATCCAACCCGATTAGATCCTCGAGAAAACCGTATGCTTGTGCTGAATCTGGACCAATCCAATTGTTTATTATAAAAATTGCCGCGACCTTTTTATTAAATTTCCCATCAGAGAAATATAAAATCGGTACAATAATACTAAATCCTATTATAAAATGACCCATTTCTGCCATAATTTAATCTCAACCTTGAATATTTTGTTCTTGTTTTCTTAACTTAACTAGCGAGTAAATGCAAATCGATACAACAATAATGTCTACTACAACATGAAAAACAATGAAATAATTAATGTCCCCCGTTGCTTGAATGTAATATGTTATCAATCTATTTGTGCCTAAAATTCCACCGATTGCCGGGTGTACTGCTCCAATAACGGAAATTAATTTGTTTTTAGGATATTTTATCAATAATATCCCCAAGATCAGATAGGTTGATCCATAGAGCGCCGCTCCAATCACATGCCCCTCAAAGCCGTAAACGAATAA
>JAHQWX010000226.1 GCA_029856375.1 Promethearchaeia archaeon
ATTTTGTAAAAAAAAAGATTTAAGAAATCGAATTAATATTATAGGTATACTTTATTTCTAAATCGTTAGGTTGACAAGCGTTGAAGTGGAAGTGCGATAAATGCGGACACGAGTTCGATTTAGACGATTTTCCAGAAGAAGGATTTCCTTGTCCATCTTGTGGTGCCGACGATGGTACATTTAGTTTGGTCGGCTAAAATATTCAACTAAGTTTGGTATTCTTTTTCAATTAGCGCATTTACATTAGATATTTCGCGCTTAAAGGGTCCAGGTTCTTCCATCTTTAAGGAAGTTAAAGCCGTGGAAAATTTTAAGGATTCCTTGGGATTTGACGAGATTCTTTTTCCAACATACGACGCAAAACAAGTATCCCCCCTCCCCGTTCTTCCCTCTAAGGATTTATTTTTCCAAGGAAACTGAAAAAACTCTCCCGATGCTAAAACAGACGCTCCATTTTCGTGGGTAATAAGAATTTCTTTTGGACCGAACCTTGACAACTCTTTTACCGCTAATTCGATATCACTAATTCCGGTTAATACTTCAATTTCAGCTCGGTCTGCTTTTAAAATGGTTATCAGCTTTAAACCTTCTGCCTTTTCATTCCAATCTTCGAATATTAAATCATTATTTTTGCGAATCCGGACGAATCCTTGAACATCCAAGCATAATTTATTGGGAAATTTTTCGTGCAATTCGTTTAATAAAGGAAGATCGACCTCACCCGCCATTATTGGTCCAATGATGAAGTATTTTGCCGTTAAATTGGGGTGGATATCATCGATCGTAAATTTTCCCGCGAAGCCAATCGGTTTACATTTTCGCTCTTCTCGGTTTTCGGAGAAATAGCTGTTCTCAATCCCAGATGTTTCGTTCGATGATATTGCGTGTATTGCAACGCCTAAATCTGTGAGCTCGTACAATCTTGAGAAATCATTTTCGCTCAATTTTGTGATAATTCCGACTTCAAGTCCCATTTTTTTCAAAGGAACCGAACCATAATATACTGATCCGCCAGAAGATGTTTCTTTTTTGTCTCCAACGATGATGATATCTTTCGCAAAATGTCCTAATATAACGATGTCTAATTCGTGCATTGATTTTTTTTATTTATTAAATACTAATTGGTTTCTAAGAACATTCCTTTTTGATTTTTTCGAAGAAAACTTTTAAATATATCTTTTACAAAATAGTAAAAAATAGAAAAGAAAGTTTATTTTTTATACTCAAAGGGGCGAAAATTTTGAGAAAAAGTAAGTTTTTTTGGCTGTATCTTATTTTAATTGTAAGTCCGTTTCTTATAGCAACTTCAAGCGCAGCTATCGATCCCATTGGAACAGATAATGAAGTTATTGATAGTGCAAACGATGTGTATATAAATACAGGAAAGTGGAGATTCGTGTGCACTTCAAGAGGCTGCGCTTGGACTCAGGCCTGGAGTCAAACTAATAAATATCCGTATCTTGATATGAGGAAACTTACAATAGCCACTTCGGGTAGTAACTATGTCGTTACCTTGGAACTTGGAGCTCCATACAACCAAACTGCATTTTCAGAAGATTATCCCGAAAGTACGATTGAAATATTCCTGTATGTAAACGGTTCTGATAAAGGAGATTCTACGGAGTATTATATTTCATTGCACCGGCGCCATACGGGTGATAGACTTCAAATTAACACAATTCCATACCCGAAGTCATCGGAAACCTGGGTGAATGCCTATAATACTGGGAATGACATTGTTTTTGAATTTTCCCAATCACTTCCTTCAGAATGGTTCGACAATGTCGAAAATGACATCTCTAAGTGGAAAGTGTACGCTGAAATCAAATATGTCTACGGAGAATCTTGGAATGGCGAATTTTATCTCGATGTACTGAATTATCCCGAAGCCGACGAATTTTACAGTTCCCCAGGCTTAATAGGTGAACAGGAACCCGCTGTTATTTCTATACTTGGATTCACTATAATATTGCTTATTATTTTGGTAGTCATCGCAACTGTGTTTTTAATAATTCGTCGGAAAAAACGAAAGAAAAAAGAACCTGATGCAGAAAAGGAAAAAGATGCTGAAGCAATAAAAAAAACAAATAATACATAACTAATTGGAACCAAGAAATTTAATTCTAGAGAAAAATTACATGCTTGTACAATTGAAACGATTGTACAGAAAAACATAATAAAAATTTAATTTGAATTTTAATTAAAGTAATAATATTTACTCTAAACTTATTTAGATTGAGATTTAATGAAGTCAGAAAAGGAAATTTATAAACCTATTGGCAATATTTTAGAGCATAAAAAGACAGATCGAGGGCTTTCTTTAACCTTTGACAACGGAATTGGGGAGATTTCGATTTTTTCACCTAATTTAGTTCGTTTAAGATTTACTCCAAAATCCGAATTCGGTATGGATTTTTCATATGCGGTGATCAAGTCTATCGATGAGTGGGAAAAGTGTGATTTTCAAATAAAAGACGAACCAGACGCTATAACTCTAGAAGCTGAGCAATTAATCTTAAAATTAAGCAAAGATTCTTATCGTTTAGAGATATTTTCGCTCGATGAAAATGCAGTTATGCGGGTTTTATGTAAAGAACCAGAAGACGGCTATGGCGTATGCTGGAGCATGGAGGAAGGGAAGGAAAATGTGAGGTGCTACAAAAATATAAGAAAACTCGAGCATTATTACGGATTTGGGGAGAAAACTGGACCGTTAGATAAAGCTGGGGAATCAATGGTTATGCTCGCGCACGATATGCCTTATTCAAAAAAAGCCGATCCACTCTATCAGAGCCATCCTTTTTTCATTGCAATTAGTGGGGGCCTGCCATACGCTATATTTTTTGATAATATTTCTAAAACAACATTTGATATGGGAAAGTCTGAATCAGAGGAATACTTCTTTGATGCAGCACACGGGGAATTAAATTACTATTTTATTGGTGGGGACTCAATAAAAGATATTTTGGACACCTACACCAAATTAACGGGGAGAATGAAAATGCCACCAAAATGGGCATTAGGTTATCATCAATGCAGATATTCGTATAAGAACGAGAAGCAAGTAAGAAAAATCACAAATAAATTCCGCTTGAACCATATCCCTTGCGACGGAATTTGGTTTGATATTCATTATATGGACGGATATAGAGTCTTTACTTTCAATAAGAAAAGGTTTCCTTCGCCCGATGGATTAATTAGTTCTTTAAGATCCCTAGGTTTTAGTCCGCTTGCTATGGTTGATCCCGGAGTAAAAATTGACGAAAATTATGAAATCTACAAAGATTTGGTTGAAAACAAATATTATTGTAAAAATGGTTCGGGAGGGCCTGCGATAGGCGTAGTCTGGCCTGGTTTGGTACATTTTCCTGACTTTACAAGAGAAGAAGTTCGTAATTGGTGGGCAGGTTTATTTAATTTTTATTTCGATTTAGGGATTAAGGGAATTTGGATTGATATGAACGAACCTTCTATCAATATCAATCCATTAACTGCATTTAGGCATCGCGTTAAACCAAAAGATATATATTTTAACGACCAAGGTAGAAATACCTGGTTGGATAAGGGGCGTAATGTGTATGGTCATTGTATGGCTTATGCTACTTACAAAGGTTTTTTAAAACATATGCCCAACAAGCGCCCGTTTATTTTAACGCGATCGGGTTATCCAGGGGTTCAAAGGTACGCAGCCATATGGACTGGAGACAATTGGAAGACATGGGGTAATATAGCTTTAGCATCACGAATGTTGCAGAACCTTTGCTTGTCAGCACAGAGTTTTTGCGGTGAAGATGTTGGTGGGTTTATGTCAATAACGAGTTTTTTCTACAGAAGAAAAAAATTATTCGCCAGATGGATTCAAACAGGAGTTTTTCGGCCATTCTGCAGAGTCCACTCCGCCGTACTCACCAAAAGCCAAGATCCGTTTTCTTATGGGAAGGAGGTCCAAAAAATTTCAAAAAAATATATTGAATTACGGTATTCGCTATTACCATATTTCTACCATTTATTTCGCGAATACTCTCAGACTGGCGAGCCAATAATGAGACCTTTATTCTATTATACATTAGATGACGAAATGTGTTATCGTCCAGAGTACGAGAACCAATTTTTATTGGGAAGAGATCTTCTAATAATTACGATATTTAAGAAAAATTGTCGCTTAGTTAAAGTTTACTTACCAGAAGGTAAATGGATTCACTTCTGGACGGGCGATGAATTTGAGGGAAAACGAGAACACGCAATAAATGTTACTTTTGAAGACATTCCAATCTTCGTAAGAAAAGGTGCAATATTACCTATGCAACCCGTAATGGAATATGTAGGGGAAAAACCTGTTGATCCATTGATATTGAGAATTTTTCCGGATATGGATAACGAAGAATACTCCAATTCAATTGAACTGTATAACGAT